>JBFMCS010000030.1 GCA_040754315.1 Bacillota bacterium | reverse complement strand
TTCTCTCTACTTCCAATTGTCTCAACAGCATCCAGCATTACCTCGTTCAACCAAATCTCATATTCTTGCTTGTCTGGCACGGTCTCAAATGGCGGGTCAACTTCAATCCGTTCACCGTTGACCACCACGAAATCCTCACCAATCTCCTCTATAGTATACATCATTCTTGCCTCCTTGTCAAATGCTTCGGGCAGGTTTCTAGAGGAAAAGTCAGTTATCCGGTACTGTTTCATCCTCCCCACTGGGAAGGTCATGGGACTAGTGTTCGTGCGGTACGCCGGGAATTCCTACCTGGGGATCCGGATTTCTCCTTGCTAGAGGGCTATGCGGGAAGCAAACACAACTGCCCGGCATCTCCTGTACTGGTAGGACCCCCAGGCTGATAGGACGCCCTGTGCCGGGGCTAGCACATATGGGACCGTTTTCCATGCAGGGGTTGGACTACGAAACAGCCTTGGGGCCGCAAGCCTGACCCCCGGACCATTCTTTTGAATCCCGGGGTAGACGTCCTAAGCCCGAGGTACAAGAGCACAAGGTTTCTGACCCCATGTGATTTGCCCTGGTGGTCGAGGCGATGGGTGGAAAGAGGGACGGGCTTTAAGTAAAAGGGTCCACAGAGTTGCCGGTCAGGCTTGTCGAGCGCATGTCCAAGGATCTAGGCATTCCAGGGCTTAGAGACACTGCGGTTCTGGAGCAAGACCTTGCACGCCCTGTTCCCTATCTATCCAGTCCATCCATCATGCCCAGACCCGGGTCGTAAAGGTTCTCCGCCTCCGTCTCGGTACGTCTCGCCGTTAGGCGGAGGAACCCAAGGAATCGCCCCTGGTCCTTTTCCAGCGCTTCGGCATCTGAGGGGAAGATGCCCTTCCCTGCCGCCTCAACAGCCAGCTCGAAGTCTCGCCAGTGACGCCAGCCGTCAGGCTGTGCGTCGACCACAGTATCGGCCAGCATTGGACAGCGTTCCCACAACTTACGCCAGAACCCTGCGGTCTTGAAACTCCGGCAAGAGCTCTCCCAGAAGACCTTGCCGTTGGCCTGAGGTTGAGTCAGGTGCTCAGGCGGTGGGTCTCCTATGTGCTGCATGCACCCGGGAACGACTACCCCGACCGATCCGCCCTGCCGGATGAAGCGCGAGAGATAGTCCAGGTACAGCTCATCGGTCCCAAAGTAGTGGTAGGCGTCAATGCAGACCACCGCATCGAAGAACCCTTTGGCAAACGGCAGGCTGTGCCCCTCGGCCCTCATGGGACACACCAAGTCTGAAACCCCAGCCTCGACGATTCGCCGCCAGTTGTTGTCTGGGTTCATCCAGAGGTCGGCAGCCCAGACGTGTACTCCGAACTCCCGCGCCAGAAAGATGCTGGTCATTGCCTTTCCGCATCCCAAGTCCAGCACCCTCATGCCCGCCTCGAACGGCAGCGTTTGGCATAACCACTCTAGTAACCACAGCGCATTCGGTCCCATTTGGTTTTCGAGTATCCAATCCGGGTGGTACTTGCTGGATCTGGGAAACTCGGGCTTCTTGAGCATTGAAGTCCAGTTGATCATAGACTGGGTCATCCTCCCGGTGTGTCGTTGCCTGGAGGTCTCCGGCCAGTAGCGGAGACACTGAGGGTGATTCCTGCGAGCGGGAGACTGTGGCCTCCATTCTACCATAGCATATAGTGCGCAAGCCAGAGAGCCATGCAGTATGCCATGACGTTGAAGCGACGACCAGCGCCGGGCCAACCGGCATGTTCTGGCTCGCCCTGCACCCTTCCATCTTGCACACGTAGCAGTGGTTGCCTGAGAGGGCCGAGGCTTTGCCGGTCCTAGGGTGCTTGGGAGATGGGGGTGCCGGCCTCGGCCAGGGATATGATGTCCCCGGGCTGAAGGCCTTCAAGGAGAAAGTGGGACGGGTCGGTGCTCACCACCGCCATGAGCCTGCCCTGCCGGTGATCCAGTGGTTCCACCAGGAGCACCATGGGGCCCCTCCGGAACTCCAGGAAGGAACGCTCATCCCTGGATCCCATCACTACCTCCAGGGGCAGGGGTGTGTAGAGGATCACTCTGGCGCCTCCTCCATGGGCGGCTGGGGGGAAGGCTCCTTCCGGTAAACCAGGCCCTCCAGGTGCTTCAGGGCCGCGTCCAGCCCACCGATGGCATCGATGAGGCCCTCCCGGACCGCGTCCTCCCCTACCAGCACCGTGCCGATGTCCCGGGCGAGTTCACCAGTGCGGAACATGAGTTCACGGTAGCGTTCCTCGCTGATCTGCGAGTGATCCACCACGAACCTTACCACCCGGTCCTGCATCTTGTCGAGGTACTCGTAGGTCTGGGGCACTCCAATCACGTAGCCTGTCAGCCTGATGGGGTGAATGGTCATTGTGGCTGTGGGCGCTATGAAGGAGTGGTCGGCAGCCACGGCCACGGGCACCCCGATGCTATGACCGCCCCCTAGCACGAGGGAGACCACGGGCTTTGACAGGCTGGCTACCACCTCCGCAATGGCCAGCCCGGCCTCGACGTCTCCCCCGACGGTGTTCAGGACCACCAGGAGGCCATCCACATCAGGGCTTTGCTCAATGGCCACCAGCTGGGGAATGACATGTTCATAGCGGGTGGTCTTGTTCTGGGAGGGCAAGAAGAGGTGACCCTCCACCTGCCCTATTACGGTAAGGCAGTGAATGCGGCTCTTTGACGAAACCACACCAGTGGAGCCCATCTTCTCGATGGACTCCAGGGTTGAGTCCCGCCCCTCCCTGCCTGGCCTAAGGGTCCTGGTCCTCCGCTTTTGACTTAGTTCTGATCCCAATGAAAAGCCTCCCCTCCCACAGTAGTATTGAATGGCCAAGGGGAGAAAATACGCTGGAGGTGTGCAGGGACAAATACGCTGCATACCCGGAGGGAAATATGGGTGGAGGGCCCCCGGCGCGCGCCTTGCCTTACGGGAGGAATAGGACGTACCCAGTACTGCCCATGAAGCAGATTCTCATGCCCGGAAACCCCACACCATGAGTGCCAGCCCGGTAGGAGAGATAACCCGCATAGACCAGCAACAGCGCAGCACCTTCACAGCGGCCAAGCCTCTGCCTGGTCCTGCCAAAGAAACCAGGAAAGAGGACTGCCAGCGTAACAGGCAGATCCACCCCCAACGTATTGGCGCTGACGGGGAAAGCCCCTTATCGCGCTATCCCGCCCAGGTGAGACTGAGGATGCGGGTGCCCAGTGTGTTGTCCACAGATAGCGCCTGGTGTCCGTTGTACAGGATACCATATCAGGAACAGTGGTACCCAAGGCCATCATGGTGAGACCCACGAAGATCTAGGGGACCCCCAGGGTGGCCAGGCGGACCCCCGTGGCCACAAGGATCCGGCTTCCGGCACCCACCACCAGGCCGCCCAGGACGAAGAAGCCCATGCGCACCAGTCCGCCCTTCGCTTGCTGGTGCGGAATGCCGGGCCTCTCTCTCCTTCGGCCGCCACAGCGGAAGGACCAGGTATACCGCGCACAAGCCCAGAAAGAGAACCCCCTCGAGCCGGGAGATGGTGCCGTCCAGCGCTAAGATGAGGACCAGGCAGCCACAGACAACCATGAAGAAGCCTTCATGGCGGAAGATGCGCTGATCCGGCAGCAGCTCCTCATGAGAACCCTGCCACCCAGGATGATACCGCCGTTTCCCAGGACCGAGCCCACTGTATTTCCCGTTGCCAAGCCGCTGTGCCCGGTATAGGCAGCATGAGGAAATCGAGTCTCCAGCAAAGTAGTGCTGATGCTGACTATAGTGGCGCGATGACCACCAAGAGACACCGGTGCTTCTTGCTAGGTGGCTGGCACCGTCAGCAAAGCAGCCAGCACCCTTGATGGTGACTGCGGCCCCAGCTGCGAAGAGCCGCAGGTCCATAAGAAGCATGGTGAGCCACCTTTCCAAGCTCGTGCTGGCTCTTATAGGTCCCGGGCGCTGCCATTACAAAGGAGGGGAGGATGAGGCCCCTCCCCTCCTGATCTGGCCGGGAGGCTATAGCACAATAGCAGCCACAAGAGTCGCCACGAAGAGGCCCACGAGCACAGGTACCACGTTCTTCCTGAGAACATCCATGACAGGTACACCGCATATGCCTGCGACGGCCACCAGGGTGCTCCAGGCAACCAAGGTGCCGCCTCCACACCACACAGCGCCTATCTGTCCAACCGCACCCAAGGTGGAAGCGGCCTGGGCAGAACCGCCTGCCAGGGAGCCCGCCAGGCCGCCCACCAGGGGCAGCCCGGAAAAGCCTGAACCGTCCAGGCCCGTAATTATCCCGACAATAAGGAGTCCAAACTTAGCGAAGACTCCCGTGGCAGGTATGTACTGGGACACCATCTCGCCGATGTCAAAGAGGAAGCCCGGCGCCGTATCCCCCAGTACCCTTACCACCGTGTCTGGCCCTCCAAGGAAGAAGAAGCCCGCGATGGGGATGATGGGCCCCATGACCCTGAAGGCGAAGGTGAGACCCTCACCCAGATACTCAGATATCTCATCAAGGCCGCTAGCCTTGTGGGTCATCAATGAACCCACCACCAGGATGACTACAGCAGTGCCACCCAGCAATGCAGTGGCATCACCCCCAAGGATGTTAAACCCAATCATTCCCAGGATGGCCAGGATCATCAGCGCTGGAGTGAGCCTGGACAGGAACACCGCCGTGCCTCGCATGTGGGGTGCTGTGAGGGCACTGTCCCGCACAACATAGGAATCACCTACCAGGGCGGCGACCCCCACCTCTTGCACCTGCTGGGCAAAGGTTCTTATCTCGTTGCGGGAAAGGTAGTAGGCAAGGGGGATAGCCACTGCCCCAGTAATCAGGGTCAGGATCCCTCCCTTTACCACTACCAGGCCTACGTCCACCCCGGCGGCGGAGGCAGTTAGGCCGGGTGCGCCCTGGATTATCAAGTCACCAGCCAGCGCCATGCCCTGGCCCGCCAGGGCGACCGCCACGGCTCCCATCACAGGCGGGAGTCCCACGGCCACCGCGGCAGGCACAAGGAGCCCACCCACCAGCGGGACTGAGGGTGTCGGCCAGAAGAACATGGAAATGACAAAGGTGGCCAAAACCAGTACTATGTAACTCACCAGCGGGGAAACCATCAGGCGCTTCAAAGGCGCCACCATCAGGCTGTCGGCTCCTGAGGCCTGCATGGCTTTGAGCATGGCTACCATTACGGAAATGATGAGGAAGATGCCGAAGAGCTCTGTTGCCGCCACAAGCATTGCTGTGAAGAGCGCCTGGACCGAGGCTACGAAGTTTCCGGTAAAGGCCAGTGCCACCAGGAAGGTGAAGACCGTGCAGGGAATGACCACGTTGCGCCTGAAACCCATGACTACGAGAACCACAACCACGCCCAGCACGTACAACCAATGTGCTGCTGTCATCAGGGTCCCCCTCCTGTTCTAAGGCTTCTCTCAACCCGGATCCTGTAAGGCCCCTTAAACCAGGCCACCACCTCCCCTTCCCAAGGGCACGCATCGCTCATCATTGATGAGGGGGTTCGCCGCAGGTGTCGGAATTCCTGCAAACCATTGAAGGTTTTGTCGCCTTATGCCTTCTGCTTCCTGGAACTTGGCCCCAGGGCCAGTGCTTGTCCCTGCGGGGCAAGGCACAAAGACCGGAAACCTGTGCGCTTAGGTTGCTTGGGCGCAAGGGATCCGGGTCCCTCAAGGAGAAACCTGTCCCGGTGTGAAGAGAATGGAGGGACAGGAATGAAGGTGTTTCACTTCACTGAGGTTACACAGGAAGAGGTGACGGACCCCGAGGCCAAGGGGGTAAGGCTCCGGTGGCTTATCAACGACAAGACCGGGGCGCCTACCTTCGCCATGCGCCTTTTCGACGTAGAGCCCGGGGGGTGCACCCCCTACCACGAACACTGGTTCGAGCAGGAGATGTACATCCTGGAGGGCACCGGGCGAGTGGTCGGCGAGAATGGGGCCACGGAGATCGGGCCAGGCACGGTCCTCTGGGTAGCACCATATGACTGGCATAAGGTTGAGAACTCTGGGGCTGCAACCCTCAGGTTCATCTGCTGCATCCCCCTGAACAGGCCGGCCACTTGAAAGGCCCAGTACCCAAGGGGGCTCCCCGGGCCCACCAGGGGGGCCCCCGGACTACCCTTGGGACGCCTTCCTGAGGCGGTAGTCGCTAACCTTCCGGGATGGACAGGTATCCCTTAGGGGGCAATAGTCGCAGGAGCGCCCCTCCCCCTTCTTGACCACACCATGGCCCAGGCCCACAACTACGGAGGCCGACTTCTTCGGGATCATCAGGAAACTGGGGGTAAGCGTGACGCCTATCTGCTGGGCGTCCAGGAGATCAAACACCGTCTTCTGCTGCTTGAGCGACCAGTCAATCTGCCCAGGGCTCGCCGGCACACTAGCATCCACCCCTAGGCTTTCGGCCTCTTCCTTGATGGCATCGTAGACCTTGAGCCCGGTGTTGCTCAAGAGCACGGTGCCAATGCTATCCAGGAGAGCCCCATCAAGGAGATGACCCTGTTTCATGAGCTCGTCAGCCCGGTCCTCCAAGCGCTTCCCCAGGGTGTAGATGCACACCGCCAAGCTGCCGGCAGTGCCAGAGAACTTCACCAGCAACGCGCTTTCGAAGTAGGTATTCTCATCAAGGTACATCCGCCTCTTCTCCCTCTTGAGAACAGGGAAGACCTCAAAGAGCCCGGCGGGCTCCGCCAGCTCCATGGCTAAAGACAGCATCCGGGCTGTAGCCTCTTGCACACGGGGACTGGGCTCCTTTCCTAGTTGGCCTCCAAGGTGGAGGATGAGTTCATTCTGATCAAAGGGCAGTTCGATGTTCCTGATCAGCCTCAATTCGATCCCTCCCCTGATGGGCCTAGGCCTTGACCTCCATGACTATGGGAAGTATCATGGGTCTCCTGCCCGTCTTCTCAAAGAGAAAGCGTCCCAGGGCCTCCTTGATCCCCGCCTTCAGCGGGTTCCATTCAAGCCCCCCGTTCCTCTCGCACTCGCTCACCACCGCGAGGATCTTGGTCTTGGCCTCCTCCATCAGCTCCTCAGATTCCCTGACATACACAAAACCCCGGGAGATGATGTCTGGACCCGCCACAATTGCCTTCTCCTTCATGTTCATGGCCACCCCAACGATGAGGATCCCCTCCTGGGCCAGGGTCTTCCTGTCCTTCAGGACGATGTTGCCGACGTCGCCCACTCCCAACCCGTCCACCAGGACCTTGCCCGCGGATACGGTACCCGTACACTGTGCCCTGTTGGAGCTCAGGCGGAAGAGCCACCCGTTCTCCCCCAGGAGAATATTCTCCCTCTGGACGCCCAGGGCCCCTGCTATCTGGGTGTGCTTGACAAGGTGGCGGTACTCCCCGTGCACCGGCATGAAGAACTTCGGTCGTACCAGGTTCAGCATGAGCTTGAGCTCCTCCTGGCTGGCATGACCGGAGACGTGGACACGGGTGTCATGCTCGTATATGACCTCGGCCCCCTGGCGGAAGAGGTTATCTATTGTGCGGGTTACCAGCTTCTCGTTGCCCGGCACTGGTGTGGAGGCCAGTATCACCCTGTCCCCGGGGAGGATCTCCACCCGCTTGTGCTCCCCCACGGCAATGCGCGCCAGGGCGCTCATGGGTTCACCCTGGCTTCCGGTGGTCAGGATCACCGAGCGGTCAGGGGCCAAGCCGTTTACCTCCTCCAGGGGCACCAGGATTCCCCTGGGGTCTTTGAGGTATCCCAGCTCCAGTGCAACCTCCACCACGTTTTCCATGCTGCGGCCCACCACGGCGACCTTCCGCCGGTGAGCCACGGCAGAGTTGATGACCTGCTGGATCCTGGGGACGTTGCTGGCGAAGCTGGTTACCAGGATCCGCCCCTTGGAGGCCCCGAAGATCTCATCAAAGGTCTCACCAACCACCCTCTCTGAGGAGGTGAAGCCAGGCCTGTCCGCGTTAGTGCTATCCGAAAATAGGAGCAATACCCCCTGGTCACCGAACTCAGCTAGCTTGTGGTAGTCGCTTACCTCACCGTCAACGGGGGTCTGGTCAAACTTGAAGTCACCCGTGTGGACCAGAAGACCCATGGGTGTGTGTATGCCCAAGCCGACACAATCGCCGGCGCTGTGGTTCACCCTAAAGGGCTCCACCTTGAAGCAGCCAATCTTCACCACCTGGCGGGGCCAGATCTCCGTGGTTTTCGCCCTCGTATCCAGCCCGAATTCCGCCAGCTTTCGCTTCACCATGCCTAGGGTAAGCCGGGTACCACAGATGGGGACATTCAGGTCCCTTAGGATGTATGGGAGGGCACCTACATGATCCTCATGACCGTGGGTGAGCACTATGGCCTTTACCATGTGCCGGTTGTCCATGAGGTAACTGGTATCGGGAATGACCAGATCTATTCCCAGCATCTCCTCCTCCGGGAAGGCCAGCCCCGCATCTACGACCAGGATCTCCTCACCGTATCTCACGGCCATCATGTTCTTGCCTATCTCTCCCAGGCCGCCCAGGGCTACTACCTGCAAAGGCTTCAACAATACCACCTCGTACCTAGTTTAGAATCCACGCTATTTTCAATCATAGCAAAAAAGGTGCCCCAAGCCAAGCGGCAGCCAGGCAACACGTGGTACCTGCCCCAAAGGCGAGACACCTATAGGAAATCCAAGGGGACATAAGCCCCTACAGTACACCAGCCTTGAGCATGGCGCCGCGGATGGTCTCCCGCTGTTCGCCGCTGGCTGCGGTCAGGGGCAGCCTCACTCCCCCGGCCCTGAACCCGGCAATCTCTAGGGCTGCCTTGACGGGTATGGGATTAGTGGTGATGAAGAGCGCCTTAAAGAGGGGAAAGAGCCTCAAGTGGCGCTCCCGGGCCTGGGCTACTCTACCTGCCTGGTAGTCCTGGATCATAGCCTTTATCTCGAGGCCAGCCACGTGGGAGGCAACGCTCACCACGCCGGATGCCCCCACCGCAAGCATGGGCAGGGTGAGGCTGTCATCCCCGCTATAAAGGGTAAAGGTTTCCGGCATCCCCTGCGCTATCTCAGAGGCCTGGTCCAGGCTGCCCGCCGCCTCCTTCAGGGCAATGATGTTGGGTATCTCCGAAACCTTCTGGACCGTCTCTGGGGTCATATTCACCCCTGTGCGCCCGGGCACGTTATATAGCATGATAGGGAGCCCCGTGCTCTCTGCCACTGCCTTGAAGTGGCTAACTAGCGCTCCCTGAGGAGGCTTGTTGTAGTAGGGCGTGACCAGCATGAGACCATGCGCCCCTGCCCTTTCCGCCATCTTGCTCAGCTCCACCGAATCCCTGGTGCAGTTGGTGCCCGTCCCCGCTACCACCCTCAAGCTATGCCCCACCACCTCCAGCACAGCATCAAGGAGCCTGGAGCGTTCCTCCCGGCTTAGTGTGGGGGATTCACCGGTAGTACCCCCCACAACGATGGCATCGCTGCCCTCCCGGGCCAGTTTCTCCGCAAGGGCCCCGGCCTTCTTGTAGTTGACTTCCCCATCTTCATTGAAGGGTGTTACCATGGCCGTCAGGAGACTTCCGAAGGCCACCTCTCTCACACCTCCCGCTTTCCCAGGCCGAACTTGGCATGGAGCGCCTGGACCGCCACCTCGGCGTCGCCCTCTCTCACCAGGCAGGATATTGTTACATGAGAGTCGGCAGTCTGAAGTATCTCAACGCCTGCATACCCCAGGGCCTCCACCACCGCTGCCATGACCCCGGGGATGCCCCGCATCCCATAGCCCACCACAGACACCTTGGTGAGTCTCCGGTCAATCTTGGCTTGGTAGCCCTGGTCCTTCAGCACACGGGCAGCCCGCTCCGCCAGGTCGTCCCTGATTATGAAGGCCCTCAGGGCACCGGTAACGTTGATCATATCCACGCTGATCCCCGCGTCGGCCAGGTGCCGGAAGAAACCCAGGTCACCTGGGGCACCCTCCTGGGCCTCCCCTGTCATTGCCACCTGGGCGACACCCATGATGTGAGTGACACCGGTCACCGGCATCACCTGCCGGGCATCAGGCCAGGCCTGGGTTCCCTCAACAGAATAGGTGACCAGGGTCCCCGGAGTCTCCGTGAAGGTGCACTTGATCCTGAGAGGTACTCGCCTCTGCATAGCGATCTCCACGGCCCTGGGGTGGATCACCTTCGCCCCTTCGTGAGCCATCTGGCATATCTCATCGTAGGCCAGCACCTCGATGGTCCTGGCGTCTGGAACGAGCCTTGGGTCCGCTGTCTTAATGCCGTCCACATCAGTGTAGATCTCCACCAGTTCCGCATCAAGCGCCGCCCCCAGCGCCGTGGCGGTTATGTCGGAGCCGCCTCTTCCCAAGGTTGTCACGTCCCCGGATTCCGCCAAGCCCTGAAAGCCGGCGACTATCACTGTGGTACCATCCCTCAGCCACCGGAGGATCAGGGATGGCTCCACCCGGATTATCCTGGCATCGGTGTAGACGCCGTCCGTGATGATCCCCGCCTGGCCCCCTGTGAGCACCCGGGGCGCCAGCCCCTTGTCCCTCAAGGTTGCCGCCATCACCACAGAGGAAATGATCTCCCCGCAGGAGACCAGGAGATCCGTTTCCCTGGGGTCCATCTCGCTAGATATCTCCCTGACGATGCCTAGGAGGGTATCGGTAGCATACGGGTCTCCTGCCCTTCCCATAGCAGAGACCACAACTACGGGACTGTATCCCTCGCCGATGGCGGCGAGAATCCTGGAGGCCGACATTTCCCTTCGCTCGGGGCTGGACAGCGATGTCCCTCCGAACTTCTGTACAATAATCCTCATTGTTCTTCCCTCTCCCTAGAACAATCCCTTAGTCAAAAGCGCTTCGGCGATCTGTACCGCGTTGGTGGCCGCACCCTTCCTCAGATTGTCCGAGACCACCCAGAAGTGCAGTGCGTTATCCTGGAACAGGTCTTGGCGGATCCTTCCCACGAACACCTCATCCTTCCCCGCGGCCTCCACCGGCATTGGGTAGATGCCGCTGGCGGGGTCGTCAAGGACCACAATAGACTTGGAACCTGAGAGTACTCGCCGGGCCTCCGCTGGGCCAAGGGGCCTGGCCGTCTCCACCAGCACCGACTCGGAGTGGCTCACTGCCACCGGCACTCGAACGCAGGTAGCGGCAATGGGCAAGCCAGGCAGTCCCAGGATCTTCTGTGTCTCCTTCACCATCTTCATCTCTTCTCCCGAATACCCCTGGGGGTCAAAGCTGTCGATGTGAGGTAGCAGGTTAAAGGCGATCTGGTGGGGGTACACCAAAGGGCTGGGCGTCATGCCGTCCAGGACCTGCCTGCTTTGGATAACCAGTTCGTCCACGGCATCCTTGCCGGTACCCGATACCGACTGGAAGGTAGTCACCACAACTCTCGTCAGGGTCGCAGCATCATGCAGAGGCTTCAGCGCCACCACCATCTGGATGGTGGAACAGTTCGGGCTGGCTATGATCCCCCTGTGGTTCATCATGGCCTCGGGGTTTACCTCGGGTACCACCAGGGGGACCGCCGGGTCCATCCTGAAGGCATTGGACTTGTCGACGACCACTGCTCCGGCCTTCACAGCCTCAGGGGCAAGGCTCCTGGAAATGCCTGTTCCCGCGCAAAAGAAGGCGAGGTCCACCCCGCGGAAGGCCTCTGGCCTAGCCTCGATCACAGGGACCTGGGACCCCTGGAAGCACACAGACTGCCCCACGGAACGATGGCTCGCCATGGCTACCAGCTCACGGACGCCCAGCCTCTTGTCCATGAGAACCTCCAGCACCTTGCCACCGACAAGCCCGGTGACACCCACAATAGCCACTTTGCCTAGCATGTTCGGCCCCCCTCCGGTCTCTTCTCCCCTGATCATCTTATGGTATGACCCCTGTCACTGTCCCTGTAATTGCAGAGCGCGGGCCGCCTGCCGGCGCCCCGCGCTCTGTCTTTACGGGTTCTAGTGGGTTTCCACTTCCACCGCGCCGTTACGCCGGAATATCTCCGCCGCCTCATCCACCTTTTCCTCCCTGGCCTTCACCAGCGCCAGGATCTTGCCTTCCTTCACCTCACGCTCCAGCTGGCGCCCCTTCTCCTCGGGTATGCCGAAGTCCAGGAGACCGCCGGCTACTCCCCCAGTCACCGCCCCTGACAGTGCCGCGGCGATAGGACCCGCCGCGACTATGGGGCCAACGCCCGGTATGGCCAGGGCACCGGCTCCGGCCAGGAGCCCTGCCAGGCCTCCAATGGCTCCCCCTGCAGTAACGCCGCCGGAGACGTCTTCCACCCCGGACTGACCCCTGCGACCGCGCTCTTGCCCGCCTCCCTTGTTGCGACCCTTGGCGACAATGTTGATCTCGTTGTCCCTAAAGCCCTTGTCTCTAAGCTCAGAAACTGCCCTTTCAGCCTGTTCCTCTGAGCGGAATACACCAACTACGCTACGATCCAATGATGTAGTCACCTCCCAGTTCTTCTCATCCTAGTGTTTCCCCCTGGGAGATGCCTATTCAGTGTCTCCTGAGCCCGCCCGAGGCTGACCTGGGGCTCGGGTTGAGTGAAGGGAAGCACCACTGCGACCAACATGGAGATGGCCGCGAGCGGGTTGAACCTGAGACCCATCCACAGTACCCGGTCAGGAACCTCCACGGCAAGAAAAGAGGTTACCGCTGTCAGCGCGATGTATACTCCCCCGGCCACCGCTATGAGTTCCATGATGGCCGCGGATATAATGGAGGGTTTCGTCTCCATGGGCAGGTCTGCCAGGAGTGCTCTCACCCGTGCCCTCCGGCGTACCGAGAGCACACACAGCACCACCAGTACCAGAGCCAGGAACACCTTAACGACCACTTGCCCACCCCCGTCTTGAGTCCTCCCAGGGACACATTATGACGAGGGGAAAAGCCTTATGCGCACCTTCCGGGTTATCAGGATTCGTAACCTGCCCTATCGGACAGCCCCTGTTGCCTGAGGAAGTTCTCCCGGTTCTTGGCCACGTAGGCCTTGTGAAGCCCGGGAGCGTCAAGCCCTACCTTCAGGCAGAGGCTCACGTAGAAGTGCAGTATATCCGCGAGCTCCTCATGAATGGCCTCCACATCAACGGGCTTGGCGTTCTTCCACCACTTGAAGTTCACTTCATCCAGGAGCTCCGCCATCTCGGAGACCAAGGCAAGGATCCCTTTCTGCACCCACGTGCTCATATCATAGTCCAAGTTCCTTCTCCTGGCTAGATCCTGGTCAAACCTGGATTGCAGATAGAAGATCTCATCAAGCTTGTCCATGCTATCCCCCCGTCCCCTCTATGGGTCCGAGTATAGCCAGGGCCTCATGCTCAGGCGAAAGCACCTCGGCAGCCACGCGGTTGACGTCTTCCAGGCTTACCGCCTCGACCCGCGAGGCAGATTCCTCGGTGGTCACCACCCTGCCCAGGAGCAGTTTGGTCTTCCCGATCCTTCCCATCCTGGAGGATGTGCTCTCCAGGCTGAGCATCAGGCCGCCAATTACCTGGGCCTTGGCCCGGCGGAGCTCCCGGGGGGTAATCCCCTCACGTCTCATAGACGATATCTCCTGGGTGATGAGTTCCCTCACCTCATGCCAGCGTCCGGGACTCGAGCCGGCGTACGCCAGGAAGGTGCCCCCATCCGAGTAGTGGCTGGCACTGGAGTAGATAGAGTAGACGAGTCCCAGATCCTCCCTGACCCTCTGGAACAGCCGGGAGCTGGCGCTGCCGCCCATGATCTCCCCCAGGAGAAGCAGCGGGTATACATCAGGGTGCTCCATGGGAACCGTGGGAAACCCCATGCAGATGTGGACCTGTTCCGTATCCCTGTAGCACTGGGTCTGGCATGAAGCCGCCGCGGGGGGGCAGAACTCCCACGGGCTCGTCACCCTGCCCTTTCCTCCCAGGATGCGGCTGGTCTCTGCCAGGACCTCCCCGTGATCCAGGCGTCCCACCGCCGAGAGCACCATCCTGCCGGGCGTGTAGTGCCTGTGGAAGAAGTCCAGGAGAGTGTCCCGTCCCAGGCCAAGCAGGGTCTCCGGCTCGCCCAAGACGGGGCGGCCCAAGGGGTGGCTCGGCCAGAGGGCACTGTAGAACAGGTCGTGAACCACTCCCTCTGGGTTATCCTCGTAGGTGGCGATCTCCTCCATTACCACCTGCCTTTCCCTGTCTATGTCTACAGGGTCGAACAGGGGTTCCAGGAGCATCTCCCCCATGAGCTCCAGCGTGGATTTGAAGTGCTCCCGGGGGACCTTGGCGTAGAGGCAGGTGTGCTCCTTGGCTGTGAAGGCGTTCATATAGCCCCCTAGGAGGTCGATCTCCTCGGAGATCTCCTTGGCGCTCTTTTTCCTGGTGCCCTTGAAGAGGAGGTGCTCTATGAAGTGACTGGCTCCAGCCTCCCCGGGGCCCTCATGCCGGGAACCCGTCCTCATCCACAGACCCACGGACACCGTGCGCACGTAGGGCACATCCTGGCTGAGGACCCAAAGACCATTGTCAAGGGGCGTCTCTTGGACCACCGAAGAACCTGTGTCGTGGCTTTCGATCAACTCATCTACCTCCGCTTTGCCGTCGAGTCCCCGGGCGCCTGGCCCAGGATGCAGGCCCGAAGGTTTCGCCCGGTCACCTCCAGCATGAATACTACAGGGTAAGGACCCGGGTTTTGTATCTTCAGGTCCTTGTAGCCCCGGGCAACGGCGGCATCACGGCCCTCGGGCACGTACCCTACACGCTGGGTATGCGGGTGTCGCTCCCTGACGGTCAACCCTGCCTGCAGGGCGGCGTTGTAGAGGGTGGATGACACCTGGCACACTCCTCCCCCCGGGCCCATCACTAGCTCGTCCTCCAGCATGACCGGGGCCGAGAGAAAGCCCCTCTCGAGTGTGGCTGGCCCCAGGGCCTCGTTAAAGGAGAACACCTCCCCGGGCAAGACCAGGGTATGACCAAGAATGGACGCAGCCAGGGCCACGTTCCTTGCCCTCTCCTCAGAGCCTCCCACCCACGTGGAAAACTCCGCTATGACTTGAGATATCGCCTCCAAGTCCGCCCGCGTCCAGCGCGGTTTGACAGGCCTCACCACAGCGGTTACCGCCTGGGACTCCCTGGCAGCAATGACTTGTTCAAGCGTTGCAGGGATATCCAGGATTCGCCCGGGTCTCTCCGGGAGGATCTCGCCGGTCCCCTGGCGGATCGTGGCGTCCACCGGGTCCTGATCCCTCAGCCGTGCCCAGCGGCCCAGAACCCCCTGTACCTCCGGGGCAAGATAGCCCGAAACCAGGGCACCCTCCAGGCGCACGCCAGGATGCACGCCGCAAAGCAACCGGTCCACGTGCTCCCGGGCCCCGGCTGGCCATGGAGCCCTGGTTAGCCACAGGAACACAACCCCCGTCGCCAAGAGGCGGAGATACGGCCTCAACGGGATACCCTCCCCGAGTCTCCTAGTTGAGGATATTCTCCGCCCCGTTCCTGCTATGCTCTCTTTCTCAAGCGCCCTAACACATCAAGGTCCTTCCTGTAGTCATCCATGGTCTTCACCGGGGTCTCCAGTATGCAGGGAAGCCCCTGGAGTTCGGGCCTCTTGAGCATGGCTCCAAACCCCTCCAAACCGATCTTTCCCTCTCCGATATGGCGGTGCCTGTCCACCCTGGAACCCCGGGACCCGGCACAGTCGTTGCAGTGGATGCAGCTGAGCCTATCCAGGCCCACCTCCAGGTCGAACTCCTCAAGGAGAGCCTCCCACCCTTCATGGCTTGAAACCTCGTAGCCTGCGGCGAAGGCATGACAGGTGTCCAGGCAGACGCGGAGCTCCGAGCCCCGGGCAGCGAGTTCCATGACCCGCCCTATGTGCGAGAACCTGTAGCCCGCCTCCCTCCCCTGTCCTGCGGTGTTCTCCAGGCACAACTGGGCCCTGGAGCCCGCCGCGTCCATCACAGCGTCCAAGGATTGGGCGATGATCCTGAGGCCCTCCTCCAGGGAGGATTCGTACCTGCCAACGTGGACCACCACCAGGGAGGCTCCCAGGAGGTCCGCCCTCGCCAAGTCCAGGGCCGTGACTTCCTGGCTGTAACCCCGTTTCCCAGGGTCCTCCGCAGCCAAGTTCACCAGGTAGGGGGTGTGAATGATGAGAGGCCGCACTCCAGCCTCTTTGAGGATGGCCTGTGCCGCCTCCGCCTCTTGGGAGGAGATCTCCCGGGGCTTTCCCCCTCTTGGGCTCCTAGAGAACACCTGCACTGCCTCGAGGTTCAGGCGGGACGCCTCCCTGGCCATCCCCTCGAAGCCCTTGGCTATGCTCACGTGCGCCCCCAGTCTCACGTCACGCATCCCTCGCATTGGGGCAGGATGAGCCGGGGGCTCTCCCTCTAGGACCTTCTTGAACCACACCCGTCACCCCGGTCGGAACCCTTCAGGGCCTGCCTTCGGGAGAGGTTGACCCTTCCCAGCCGGTCGATCTCCAGCACCTTGACAACCACTTCGTCTCCCACCGCCACCACGTCCTCCACCTTGCCAACCCTACCCTCGGCCAGCTCGGAGATGTGGACGAGGCCCTCCTTGTTGGGGAGGATCTCCACGAAGGCCCCGAAGTTCATGAGCCGCGTCACCTTGCCGGTGTAGATCTCGCCAGGGGTAACCTCTGCGGTTAGCGCCCGGATGGCCTGTTCCGCCCTGGCCCCACCCTCGGGGTCGGAGGCAGAGATGAACACGCGGCCGTCCTGTTCCACGTCGATCTTTGTGTTGGTGTCCGCCTGGAGCTTCTGTATGACCTTGCCGCCCGGGCCAATGATGTCGCGGATCCTCTCCGGGTCTATCCTGAGGGAAATGATCCTGGGCGCGTGGGGCGACAGGTCCTGTCGAGGTTCAGAGATGGTCTTGAGCATCCGGGCAAGGATGTGAAGCCGGCCCTCACGGGCTTGCTCCAGCGCCTTGGCCAGCACATCATGGCCTATACCGGTGTTCTTCACATCCATCTGCAGGGCCGTTATGCCCTTATCGGTTCCAGCCACCTTGAAGTCCATGTCCCCAAGGGCATCCTCGATGCCCTGTATATCCGTGAGCACCACGACCCTGTCATCTTCCTTGACCAGGCCCATGGCAACGCCCGCCACCGGAGCCTTTATTGGGACCCCTGCGTCCATCAGGCACAGGCAGCTCCCGCAAACCGAGGCCATGGATGTAGAGCCGTTGGACTCCAGCACTTCGGAGACCAGCCTGATGGTATAGGGGAATGACTCCTCGTCTGGCAGCACCGCCTCAATGGCCTTGGAGGCCAGGGCTCCGTGACCGATCTCCCTGCGGCCGGGGCCCCTCATGGGACGCGCCTCCCCCACACTGAAGGGAGGGAAGTTGTAGTGGTGCATGAAGCGGCGGTATTCCTCTTCATCCACGTCATCCAGCATCTGGACGTCGCCCACGGCCCCCAGGGTACCCACGGTGAGCACCTGGGTCTCACCCCTGGTAAACAGGGCTGAGCCATGGGTCCTGGGAAGAACACCCACACCGCACCAGATGGGTCTTACCTCCGTAGGGGAGCGCCCGTCTATGCGGACCTCCTCGTCCAGCATCATCCGGCGGACAACGGTCTTCAGTGTCTTGTAGATCACACCCCTGACCTCTTTTTCCCATCCGGGCAGGAGCGGTGCCAGCCGCTTCCAGGCATCGTCCTGCGCCCGGTCCAGCCGGGCCTCCCGTTCCTTCTTCAGGGATATGCCGTCTGCCTTGCCTGACCTGGACACCTCTACGGCCTTCTGGATGCCTTCTCTCAGGACGCCCCTGACAAGGGAGGGTACCCGGGCCTTGATCTCCGATGCCAGGACGTCTTTGAAGGCCTGGTTGATGTCTTCGTCGGGGTGTTCCTTCCTGAGGGGCTCCAGGATGCCCCTTATATCCTCAAGGCTCTTAGCTGGCGGTATCCCCTGGGGGGTCTCTATGAGTTCAGCCAGGTAAGCTCTTACCATGGACTCCACCTGGGACTGGAGGGCTCCGGGAGCCTCCTCATCCACCTTGCCTCGCCCTGCCTCCTGCACCAGCCTCATCTGGAGATCACACAGGTCCCTGATGACATCGTGAGCCAGGGCGATGGCCTTGAGTATCTGATCCTCGGAAACCTCCCTGGCCTCCGCCTCCACCATGAGCACCGCGTCCCGTGTTCCAGCTACGGTGAGACGCATGAGGCTCTTCTGGGTCTCCTCATGGGTGGGGTTCACGATGAGCCTGCCATCGACCATCCCCACCTCCACGGCGCTAATGGGTCCCATGAAGGGTATCTCAGAGAGCATCAGCGCCGCTGAGGCGCCATTGATGGCGCATATCTCCGGGGCGTTGTCCTGTTCCACGGAGAGCACCATGTTGACCACCTGCACGTCACGCTTTTGGCCCTCGGGAAAGAGAGGCCTGAGTCCCCTGTCGGCTAGGCGGGCCGCCAGTATCGCCTTGTCGTGGGGCCTTCCCTCTCTCCTTGTCCAGCTGCCAGGGATGCGACCCACCGCGTAGAGGCGTTCCTCGTAGTCAACGGTGAGGGGCAGGAAGTCCACGCCCTCCCTGGGTCTTTCCGAACCGGTGGCCGCCGACAGCACCACCGTCCCACCATAGGAGACGATGACAGAGCCGCCAGCCTGCCGGGCCATCTTGCCTGTCTCCAGTGAGATGGGCCGTCCGCCCAGATCCATTTCCACTCGCCTGTGGTGTTCGAAAAAGCCTCGGTCATCTGTGTCGACTGGGCCCTTCGGTGCACCCCCCTGTTCCTGCACCTTCTTACCTCCTCCTTCCTAAGAAAACGCAAGGAGAAACCGCCTATCTCCTCAGGCCTAGTTTCTCCACAATGGCACGGTACCTGTCAACGTTGGTGTTCTTCAGGTAGTTGAGGAGCCCCCTTCGCTGTCCAACCATCTTAAGCAGTCCCCTGCGGGAATGGTGGTCCTTTTTGTGCTCCTTGAGGTGCTCCGTGAGGTAATTGATCTTCTCCGTGAGTATGGCTATCTGTACCTCCGGGGACCCCGTGTCCTTCTCATGCATGCGGTGCTGGTCAATTATCTCGCGCTTCTTCTCAGAGTCCAGTGACACCCTACTTCACCTCCTGTTCTCTCCAGATCCCCCCGACCAAGAGGTCCGCCGGAGAACACATGACTCCTAGAACGGGGTTCATCATACCTCAGGCCCAAGGGGCTTGAGGGCTGAAGTCATTCTACCATAACGCTGGACGCCTTGTAAATCAGACCCACCAAGGCGTGCCGTCCAGCGCCCGGCGGGCCCACATGCAGTGACGGTCCTCCAGGGCTTGGGGAAGACAACCCCTCCAGTGCTTCAGAAAGGTAACACGGGCTGGCCCCTCGGGGAGGGCAGGACCCAGTGAATCCACGAGGATCCGGGGACCTGGCCATCTTACCAGGCAGACCCCGTCAAGGGCTCTGCCGGCTTGGCAGCGGACAGCGTATACACCGGAGCCCGGCAGGGCCCGGCCCGGCCCGAAGCCAAGGCTGGTGCCTCCCTGGGGTTCCTTGCCGAGGACCCCGGGGAGGGTGTAGGCCCTGCCCAGCATCTCATTGGCCAGTTCCACTCTTCCCTGGCCTATACTGTCCCGTATGAGGGTGCTGGATACTACTGCACCCTTGTACTTCACCGGGTCCACCACCTGAACCTCAAAGGAGTGCTTGCGCCCCATCTCCACAAGGGTATGGGCGGTGCCGAGTCCCTTGTGGCCGAATGTGAAGTTATAGCCGATGAATACCTGGTATGGTCTGATCCTGCCCAGGACACCCCCAGCAAAGGCCTCAGGGCTCAGCCTGGAGAAGGAGGCATCAAAGGCCAGCACCAGCAGGTCATCGACCCCCAGGGCTTCCAAAAGGAGGGCCTTCTCCTCAAGATTGGTTAGGTACGGGGGCGCGAAAGCCGGGTTTAGTATCTCCAGCGGGTGGGGGTCAAAGGTAAGCACCACAGCCTTGCCCCCGGCACCCCGGGCGGCTGTAACCAGCCTCTTCACCAAGGTCTGGTGTCCCATGTGAACCCCATCGAATAAGCCCATGGCCACGCACTTGCCCGTGTTCCCGAGGTCATCCACGTTCCTGGTGATCCTCATCCTGCTCTCCCCTCAGTTTGGAAACAAACACCTTCCGGGGCTTCGCTTCGCCTTGGCTTCCCTCGGCCACGGCCAGGAGCCTTCCGCCGGGAGACACCAGGCGGACCAAGCCATCCGGTGAGGCCAGCCTGGGAGGCCGCCCCGTGGCTACCATCCCTATCTCATCCCATGGCACCTTGACCTCGGGCAGGTGAGCCACCCCGCGTTCCATGGGTTCCAGCATGTCCTGGGCCCTGCCGGCCCGGGCCATTCCCGCCGCTTCCTCCAAGAGGAGGGCTTCACCCAGGATGAAAGGCCCGGAAACGGTCCTTACCAGGAAGGACATGTGTGCCCCGCAACCCAGGGCCTCTCCCATGTCCTGGCACAGCACCCTCACGTAGGTACCCGACGAACAGGCCAGGTCCAGCAAGGCACGGGGGTGCTCACCAGGGAAGAATGCGGCCAGGTGCAGGGAGTAGATCTGGACCTCCCTGGGCTCCCTCTCTACCTCCATACCCCTCCGAGCCAGGGTGTGAAGCCTGACCCCCTGGCGCCTCACGGCAGACACCATGGGAGGCACCTGCTGGACCCTGCCGGTGAATACGGAGAGGATCCCCTCCAGATCCCTGGCGGTCACCCTGGCTAGGGCCTCGGAGACCACCCGGCCTGAGGCATCGAGGGTGTCCGTGGTCACCCCCAGGGTGATCTCAAAGCGGTAGGACTTGCCCAGGAGCAGCAGGTACTCGGCGAGACGGGTGGCCTGTCCCACCGCCAGGGGAAGCACCCCGGCGGCACCCGGGTCCAGGGTACCAGTGTGCCCCACCCTCTTCTGGCCCAGGAGCCTCCGGAAGTACTGGACCACGTCATGGCTGGTCAGTCCCGGGGGCTTGAGAACATTGATGAAGCCCTCTATCCTCCCTCACCGCCTCAAGAGCCACCCTTACCACGGCATCCTCCGCCTCCTGGAGACCCATCTCTAGCAGGCACCCCGCAGCCCTGGGATGCCCCCCTCCCCCCAGGGATGCTGCCAAGCGACTCACGTCAACGCGATCTCTGGAACGAAAACTCACCTTCACCCGGTCTTCATCTATCTCCTTCAAGAGGATGCCCACGGCAACACCCTCGAGCGAGCGGGGGTAGTTGATGAGCCCCTCTGCCTCGTCATCCCGGGCTCCTGCCGCTTTGAGCATTGAACGGGACAGTGATACCCAGGCAACCTGGCCGCAGGGGCTGACACGCAGCGCGCCCAGGGCAAGGGACAGCAGTCTCAGGCTCGGGAGGGAGCGGGATTCATAGAGGCTCTCCGATACCTGGGCGGGATTTGCCCCGTCCTCCAGCAGGCTGGCCACCAGCCTGTGGGTCTCCACGGTAGTGTTGCTGTAGCAGAATTGGCCCGTATCCGTGGCGATGGCAACGTAGAGGCACATAGCGGTGGGTTTTCCCACCTTGACACCCATGGCCTGGAGTACCAGGTAGACCTGCTCTCCCACGGCGGCCCGCTGGGGGTCAACGTAGTTCATGTCCCCAAAGAAGCTGTTGGTCACGTGGTGATCCACATTAAGGCGCACCCGCGCGCCATTGGCCAGGGCCAGTGCGGCCTCGCCTACCCGGGACGCATCGGTACAGTCCAGGAACACCGCCACCTCGTGAGGCCCTCTTGCCTGGTCCGGGGTGAGCACGAGAGAGGACCCCGGGAGGAACGAGTAGAGTTCCGGCACGGGATCCTGGCAGACCACCTCAACCCTCTTACCCTGGGCCATGAGCCCCTGGGCCAGAGCCAGGGCGGACCCGAGGGCGTCCCCGTCGGGCATGATGTGGCACGTGATTAGAAGGGCCTCCGCCCCCTTCAGGAGACCGGCGACCTCTGGGGGCCCGGCTCTCACTTGTCCCCAGCCCCTTCCTCCTTGGCGGGAACCATCTCCTCGAGAAGCCGGGCAATCCTGACTCCCCGCTCGATAGAGTCATCCAACCTGAAGGATATCTCAGGCGTGAACCTCAGCCTGAGCCGTTTTCCCAGCTCAGAACGGATAAAGCCCTTGGCCCCCTCCAACCCCTGCAATGTACAAGCCTTCTCTTCCTCGCTGCCCAGGACACTCACGAACACCCTGGCGTGACGTATGTCAGGGGATACCTCTACCCGGACCACGCTGGCGAAACCTATCCTCGGGTCTTTCATCTCGTCGTGGATGATACAGCCTATCTCCTCCCGCAGGGCTTCCTGAGCCCGTTCAACCTTGCGCTGTCCCACGCTGATCCCCTCCTTGCCGGAGAAAACGCCAAGGGTCTAGGCCGGGCCGTCAAAACGTGGGGCCGATGGCCGTCATCGCCTCGTCTAGGACATCTCCGTCCAGGTTGGCTCGGAGCCACCGTGCCGCCTCACCCACAACCCGCTGGGCATGGGAGAGGTCTCCGCTGACAAAGGCCATCCCGATGGCGGAACGCTGCCACTGGTCCCCGGAATAGACCTCTGCAGCCGATACGTGATAGCGGTGCCTGAGCCTGTCTACCGCGCTCTGGACCACCCGCCTCCGGTCCTTCAAGGACCGGCTCCCTGGGATCTGGATATCGAGCCTGCAGGCTGCCACGTACATGCCAGGGCCCTCCTTCACCTAGGCCATGGCCTCGGGTTTCATCTCCTCGGTGGAGAACACCTCCAGGGTGTCTCCCTCCTTGACCTCGTTGAACCCCTCCAGGGATATGCCGCACTCGTAGTCGGCGCTGACCTCCCGCACGTCCTCCTTGAACCTCTTTAGGGAATCCATGCGCCCCTCGTGCACAACCACCCCATCCCTGATAACCCTGACCCTCCCCTGCCGGGTCATCTTCCCCTCGGTAACGTAGCACCCGGCCACGGTCCCAGCCTTGGGAACCCGGAAGGTGGCCCTGACCTCAGCCCGTCCCAGGACTACCTCCCTGGTCTTGGGCTTCAGCATCCCCTGTAGCGCTGCCTTGATGTCATCTATGGCCTCATATATCACTCGATACGTCCTTATGTCCACGTGCTCGCCCTCCGCCGCTTTCCGGGCATTGGCATCAGGGCGCACGTTGAACCCAATGATGGTGGCTTGGGAGGCAGCCGCTAGCATGACGTCGGATTCGGTGATGGCACCCACGCCAGTGTGGATCACTGCTAGCCTTACCTCGGTGTGCTGCACGTTCTCCAGGGCATGCTTCACCGCTTCAACGCTACCCTGCACATCCGCCTTGAGGATGAGGTTGAGTTCCCTGATCTCCCCTTCCCCAGCCTGGCTAAAGAGGTCTTCCAGGGTTAGCCGGTGGATTGCCCTGAGGTCCTTCTCCCGCTGCCTAACCATGCGGTGCTCCGCTATGGTCCGGGCGATCTTGTCATCCTGAACTACATTGAACGGGTCCCCTGCCTCCGGGACGTCAGCCATGCCGATGACCTCCACCGGCATCGAGGGGCCTGCCTTCTTGACCCGCCTCGCCCTGTGGTCCATCATGGCCCTGACCTTGCCCCACACGCTCCCCGCCACGAAGGCATCCCCTACCTTCAGGGTGCCCGTCTGGACGATAACGGTGGCCACTGGGCCGCGCCCCTTGTCCAGCTCGGCCTCTACCACAATCCCCGCGGCGCGACGCTCCGGGTTGGCCTTGAGGTCCTGCATCTCGGAGACCAGGAGGATCATTTCCAGTAGGGTGTCCAGCCCGGTCTTCTCCTTTGCGCTCACCGGTACGCACACCACGTCTCCACCCCAGTCCTCAGGGATGAGGCCGTGCTCAGACAACTGCTGTTTCACCCGGTCCACGTTGGTATTGGGCTTGTCTATCTTGTTGATGGCAACGATGATGGGAACCCCTGCGGCCTTCGCGTGGTTCATAGCTTCAATGGTCTGGGGCATGACACCATCATCTGCGGCCACCACCAGCACCGCCAGGTCTGTCACTTTGGCCCCCCTGGCCCTCATGGCCGTGAAGGCCTCATGACCCGGCGTGTCAATGAAAACTACATCGCGCCCGCCGGCATCGACGGTGTAGGCGCCTATATGCTGGGTGATACCCCCTGCTTCCTGGGCAGTGACATTGGCATGCCTGATGGCGTCCAGGAGCGATGTCTTTCCATGGTCAACGTGCCCCATCACTGTGACCACCGGCGGCCTGGGCTTGAGGTTTTCCGGGCTGTCCTCGACCTCTTGAAGGTGCTCCTTCTCCATGGCTTGGTCAGAGCGGCGCTCCTCTACCTCGTACCCCATTTCCTGTCCTATGACCATAGCGGTTTCCGTGTCGATTTCCTGGTTGATGGAGACCATGACCCCCATAGATACCAGCTGTCTCATGAGATCCGTTGCCTTCAGGCCCATCTTATCCGCCATCTTGGCCACACTGATGGAGCCCTCCAGCACTATCTTCTGGGGCTTCTTGGGTTTGGCGGCAGCCTGGGTCCCTGTGGTGCCCTTTGACTTCCGCCAGTCTGCCTTCTTCCCTCGTCCCCTGCGAGCGAATTCAGCCTGGTCTTGCCGGAAACGGCCGCCCTTCTGCCCGGGCTGGCGCCGTTCATCCCGTCCGGGCTGGTGCGGGCTCTGGCGTGCCTGGGGCGCCCCGGGCCGGCCTCCCGGCGGTTTCTGTACTGGCCGGGGGGGCGAAATGGGCCTGGATGGCTGGCGCCTCTGTTCCTTTTGCACGGCAGGTCCCACAGGTTTGGGCCTGACCGCCTGCCCAGGCTGGACTACTGGTCTTATGGGTCCTGGGCGAGCGGCAGGCACCGGAGGCCTCGGTGTCTTCTTGATCTCCTTCTTCGGAGGAGGCGACATCTTGGCCCTTCCGGTGAGAACCTCCCGGACCTGGTCTGCCACCTCCGCCTCCATAGTGCTCATGTGGTTCTTGACGGGCACATCCATCTGGTCCAGGACACGGATTATGACCTTGCTATCCACCAGCATCTCCTTGGCCAGCTCATATACCCTGATCTTCTCTGTCATCCACTCACCCCCAAATGCCTGTTTCCGTTTTCCGTTGGCCTATACCCTTTGCCTGCGGGAGACCTCCTCCACCGCCGCCCTCAGGTTGTCCTTGAGGTCTTGCACCTCTATGGTGGAAACGGGATTCTTCATGGCTCGCTCCAGGTTCTTTGCCTTCACGGCCTTCTCCAGGCACCCTGCCTCTGGACAGATGTAGGCTCCCCTACCGGAACGCTTCCCTGTGGGGTCAAACTCCAGAGTGCCCTCGAGGGTCCTGACGATCCTCAGCATCTCCCTCTTGGGTCGCGTTTCCGCGCAGCCGATACAGGTTCTTAGTGGCACACGCCGGGGCTTCATGACTTACCCTCCCCCATGGCGCCACCCTCCGTCACCTCTTCATCCTCCCCAGCGTCGTCTTCCGGGGCTTCTTCCTCGGCCATCTTCACCTGCTGTTCGCTCTTGATGTCGATCTTCCACCCAGTGAGCTTGGCAGCCAGGCGAGCATTCTGTCCTTCCTTGCCTATGGCCAGGGAGAGCTGGTAGTCAGGCACCGTAACCCGGGCCACCTTGTCATTCGCCTCGGGCTCAACCACCAGGACCTTCGCCGGGCTGAGCGCGTTAGCCACAAATCTGGGGACCTCGCTGTCCCACCGCACTATGTCTATCTTCTCTCCCCTGAGTTCATTGACAACAGTCTGGACCCTCATCCCCTTGGGTCCCACACAAGAGCCCACGGGGTCAACGTTGGGGTCCCGGGATGATACTGCTATCTTGGACCGGGAACCAGGCTCCCTGGCAATGGCCTTGATCTCCACGATGCCATCATGGATCTCGGGCACCTCCAGTTCAAAGAGGCGCTTCAGTAGGCCCGGGTGTGTCCGGGACACGTAGATGGCCGGGCCCTTAGTGGTCTTCTTGACCTCTATGACATAGCTCTTCAGTCTCTCCCCCTGCCGGTACATCTCCCCCGGCACCTGCTCAGCTGGGGAGAGAATGGCCTCGGCCTTTCCCAGTTCTATCATGACATTGCGGTGCTCGATCCTGTGCACCACTCCAGTTACGATGTCGCCCTCCCTGTTAGAGTACTCCTCGTAGATGATACCCCTCTCGGCTTCGCGGATGCGCTGCACCACAACCTGCTTGGCGGTTTGGGCTGCGATCCGCCCAAAGTCCTTAGGGGTCACCTCGAACTCAATCTCGTCGTCCAGGGAGTAATCCGGACGCCTTAAGCGGGCCTGTTCCAGGGATATTTCCTGGCGGGGGTCCTGCACCTCATCCACTACGGTCTTCTTGGCAAATACCCGGATCTCGCCGGTCTCCCTGTGCACTTCAACCCGGACGTTCTGGACGGAGCCGAAGTTGCGGCGATAGGCGGAGATGAGCGCGGCCTCAATGGCCTCAACCAGCACATCCAAGGCCACACCCTTTTCCCTCTCTATCTGCTTGAGCGCCATCATGAACTCGCCGTTCACAGCCTCAGCCTCCTTAAAGCTTCAACGCCAGCCTCGCACTGGCCACCTTCTCCCGGGGTATCCTTACGAGATGCCCCTTGATGTCCAATACCACTTCACCGTTCTCGAGCCCCACCAGGGTGCCCAGGAATTCCCTACCTCCATCCACGGGGCCAAAGGTCTTCACATTCACCTCGCGCCCACGGAAGACCTCGTAGTCCCTTTCCTTCTTCAAAGGCCGGTCTAGTCCGGGAGAAGACACCTCAAGATAGTAGGGATCCCCGGTATGGACTGCCTCATCCACCAACCTCCCTAGTTCCTCGTGGAGTCCCTGGCAATCGTCAAGGCCAACGCCCCCAGGTTTGTCCACGTAGACCCTGAGATGAAGGGAGGGCCCCTCCTTCACAAACTCCACATCAACGAGCTGCAGGCCCCTGGTCGATGCCAGGGGGTGGGCCAGCCGCTCTACGGCGCTCTCTACATCCTTGCGCTTCAAGGCTTGACCACCGCCTCCCGGGCCCCTAATTGCAAAGAGTGGGCTGGTAACCCACTCCGCACATTGCTGGACTGCCGATCCGCCAGCCTTGCCACCACTGATTATAGCATAGAGCGGAATATGCCGCAACAAAGCGCAATCACTCAGTCTGTGTCAAGAGGTCCCGGGTAAAGGGTCTTCCCATTGGTGATTGTCCATTGGGGCCCGTGGGAGAACTGGGAATTGAGCGAACGAGACAGGCAGCCAGGGATCCCCGTTGTGGAAAACGGGCAGACCCAGCGGTGCCTTGGTTCAGTGCTTTAGAATGCGCACCCCTCCTCTAGCAGCCTCCGGAACAAGACTGCATACCCTTCAGTTCCCCGGTCAAGGCAGGGGAAATGCCCCCTCTTGACGCCGGGTTCTTCACCGAGTACGGCCTTCTTGACTAGCCCGGCCCCAGCGGTCACTACTGTTTTCAGTTGCTCGTCCAGGCAGTTCACGACCTGCCTCGTGTAAAGCCCCAGGGAACCCTCCATAACCTTGAACAGCACGTTACCCAAAGCATATATCCCTTTTTGTGACCAGGCCCTGCCCCGCACCCGGCTCTTGAACTTCCCTATGTTCGATTCCCCGCTCCCCAGCCCCCTCAGACCCGAGCAATCATATCCCAGCGCCTCAAGCCTCAACCGGTAGTCCAAGATGTACTCCCAGTTTGACATGAGATTGTCCTTGACTGTCCTGAGCCTCTTGCATTCCTTCCCCGTCGCTGTCTTCAGCCCCGCCTCCAGGACCTCCACCGTTTGCCCAAGGTCGTTATCACGTAGGGCTTCAACCGCCTTCGCCTTCAGGGCCCTGTCTGACAGCGCACCCCTGACGTCACGGGAGATGTGGAAGCGATCGTACTGGTACATGCAATTGGGGAAGTACGCCACCCCTTCTCTTATCCAACTGGCCCCGTCACCGTTGATTATCACTATTGTGTCTTCCAGGTCATACACCTGCTCTATCTGGCTAAGGAGCCTTTCCCAGAAACCCTGCCTGCAACCTTGAGGGTGCATGTAACGTATCTCACGTATCGTCTCGTATTCCCGGCTCCCAGGATACCTCTCACGCCACCCCTCGTGTACCACAGCATGCCTGGTCTGCTCTTTCCGTCTCTTCCCCTGTCGCCCCGTCCATAACCCGTCTGCTTCAATGAACAATACCTTCACTCGTCTTCTGGGGACTTCCGGCTCCTTCGACTTATCTATCACCTCAGACGTCTTGAAAAGCAACTGCCTGATCCCTTCATGGCTGACTACTCTCTCTCCCAACATCTCCTCCAGCTTGTCACGGGCGTTTCTATACGATGGCCCGGACGCCGCCAGTGAAACCGCCACTCGCGCCACTCCCTCACTTATCCGCTGATACTCCCTTATCTTCAATGTCTGATCCAGTAGATGCACCATCTCACCCGTAAAAAGGTCCCTGTAACTCCGACGCTTGAAACGCACTACCCCAACAAGAGTATCCAGCTCCCGCTCCTCCAACTCCCTGATCTCGTACCGCTTCTTATCCCTCACTGTCGCCAAGTAATCATCCATCGCCCCAAGGATTTCCCCTAGCGCTTCACGAACTATCAACATGGCCATGCGAAAGGCCGTCGCCTCCAGTTTTCCCAAGTCCAATTCATCTAAATTGAATTCCATCTTGAGAGACCCCCCCCTGGGTTAATGGGTTGTTGTTCTAACCTCCCAATTCCCAGTTGTGGGTCTCTCTCCCTTCTACTCTACCCCCCCAATTACCCGGATCTACTTTACTCTAACAATCACTCATCAGAGGTTCCGCAAACCCTGGGTTTTTTATAGGACCTGGGCATTAACAGGTCCTACAGGAATGGGTGCCCCAATCGGGTATAGCGGTACTCTGCTCAATGAGCTATAGGTTTCGCGGTATTGCCTCCAGGTCGTCGTGAGCACCGGCCACAATGAGTGCCCATTTAGCCTGGGTCAGGGATGAGTACATAGATGGGGGCTTTTATCTGGGGTAGAGTAATTATTATCATCGCCGCTCTCCCCAGGAAATCCCTGATCTCCCTCGGGCTTCTTAGGTCAAACAGCCTTAGCAGGTTGAACGCTATAGCCATCAGTAGCCACATGGCAGGCACGGCGTTCTCATCGTGACAGAAACAGTGCTCAAAACTGTTGTGAATCTACGTCCCACCTCCACCAGGTCCTTCAGGAAGGGGACCCCTAATTGGGCCAGCGGGCAGCCTGCTGCTCAATGGGATCACCTCGTGAAGCACCCCTGGTCCACGGGTGTTTCTCTTCCGGGAGCCGGCCCTTCAGGGCCGGAACACCGAGGCAACAATCTCACTGTACATGCGTGCGCGGGCGGCAATGCCCTTCCAGAGCCCCATCTTCTCTTCCTTCGTGAGGTGGCTGAGTTCCTTCAGTATGACCTCTTTGTGGGACACGCAATTCTTCTTCACATGCTTTGTAAGGGCAAGTTCCACTCCGAAGCGGCTGATCTCCATGTCAGGTGCGGAGAGCAGCACCTCACGGCACACTGCTCTCTGGCCTGAGAGAAAGGGCATCACCGTCTGGGCCAGGTCGGTGGCGGGGCGCCCCCCGGCGAAGCGGCCCACCGTCATCTTGGCCTCACCATTGAGAACGGGCCTTAGCAGTTCCTCTACATGGGACCTGCGAAAGCCCACGAGATCAGCGTCGACAAAGAGCACCACATCAGCGTCAGTGCACTTCAGGCCTGCCTTCATGGCCCCGCCCTTGCCATGGTTCCGCTCCAGGCGAATAACCTCGGCACCATGGCGCCTTGCGAGTTCCGCCGTGGCATCCCGGGAACCGTCGTCCACCACGATGACACTGCTCACGTCTGGGTGGTGCATGAGGGTACTCACAACCTGGCCTATGGTCCTCTCTTCATTATATGCTGGTATTATCGCAGCCACTTTCATCTAGAGGCTTCCTCCTCGGTACTCATGTTAACCGAAGAACATAATTCTATGACTGTGGGCTGACTCCTCTTTCCAGGGCAAGGGCTTCCATCTCCCGGCGGAGGGCCGGCAGGAACTCCTCCTCGGGTACGGTCCGGACTATCCTGCCCTTCCGGAAGATGGCGCCGCGGCCCTTGCCTGCCGCAAGGCCCACGTCAGCCTCCCTGGCCTCGCCTGGGCCGTTCACCTCGCAGCCCATGACCGCCACCTTCAGGGGTATCCCCACTTCCACCAGGAGGGGTTCCACCTGGGCCACCAACCCCTTAAGGTCCACCCGGCACCGGCCGCAGGTAGGGCATGACACCAGGTCAGGCCCAGGGGGCCTCAGTTCCAGGGCCTCCAGGATGGCCCTTCCCAGACGCACCTCTTCGCAGGCATCCGCAGTCAGGGACACCCTGATGGTGTCCCCTATCCCCTGGTATAGGAGGATCCCTAGGGCCAGGCAGCTCTTGGCTGCCCCCCTTGAAGGGGGTCCGGCTCCAGTGAGCCCCAGGTGCAGCGGGTAGTCCGATCCCTGGGCAACCAGGCGGTAGGCCTCAACGGTGCTGGGCACGGAGGACGCCTTCACGGACACCACAACGTCGGGCTGCCCGGCCTCTTCCACAAGGCGAGCGTTCCTAAGGGCACTCTCGGCCAGGGCTTGGGGAACAGGGCCACCGTACCTCTCCAGCAGCTCCCTCTCCAGCGAGCCGGAGTTCACGCCCACCCGGATGGGCACGCCCGCCCTGCTGGCCTCTAGGGCCACCTCCTCAAGGCGCCGGGGGCCTCCTATGTTGCCAGGGTTGATCCTTAACTTGTCCGCCCCCTCGTAAATGCAGGCCAGCGCGACGCTGGCGTTGAAGTGAACGTCCGCCACAAGAGGCACGCTGGGGAAGATGCGCTTCAGGTTGCCGAAGACCCTGGCGGCCTCCTGGTCAGGTACCGCAAGACGTACCATCTGGGCTCCAGCGGCCCTCAGTGCTTCGATCTCGCGGGCGAGGGCGTCAGGGTCGCGAGGGTCTGACTTGGCCATGGCCTGGACGCTCACGGGGGCGCCGCCCCCGAGGTCCAGCCCCCCCACAACCATCCTGCGGGACAGTCTTCTCACCTAGGACGCCCCCCAGCGGAGGATGTCTCGGTAGGTTACCACAATTGCCATGAGCATGAGCAAGGCAAAGCCCAGGAAGTGAATGAGGTTCTCCTTCTCAGGGTCCACAGGCTTACCCCGAACCCCCTCCACCAGCAGAAAGGCCAGGCGGCTCCCGTCCAGGGCCGGAATGGGCAAGAGGTTCAATATTCCCAGGTTCGCTGAGAGCACCGCGGACAGGTACATGAGATTTCTCAGGCCCATCCTGGAGGCCTCACCGATGAGCTGGGTTATGCCCACCGGGCCGGCCACATCAACCGGAGCCCTCCCCAGGATCATGAGGACAAGGCCCCTGATCCACAGCACAGAAACTGCCAGGGTGTACCCAAGGGCATCCCTCAGCGCCGAGAAGGGGTCCTGGCGGACGATGTTGATGTCCGGGGATATTCCTATGAAGCCCCTTGAAGGGTCATCAGGCCTGGGTTCAGGAACAACCCTGAGGATCCTCTGGAAGCCCCCTCTCTCTACCACAACCACGACCTCTTCTCCCAGGGAGGCGTTAATCAGGGTTACCAGGTGGACCCAGTCCTGCACCTCAACGCCGTCCACCGATATGACGCGATCCCCTTCCAGGAACCCGGACCTCTCGGCAGCGTGTCCCTCTAGGACATCAGAAAGTTCCAGTGTGGGAGTCTCGATGCCAAGAACGGAGAAGATGATGGCGAAGAGCAAGATGGCTAGGGTGAAGTTCATGGCGGGACCCGCAAGGAGCACGCCTAGCCTTTGCCATACCCCCTTGTTGATGAACCCCCTGTGGTCAACTGGGCCCTCCAGGGCGCTGGTTCCTGACATCCTCACGAAGCCCCCAATGGGCAACGCCCGGAGGGAGTAACGGGTCTCTCCCTTGACTACGGAGAACACCCTGGGCCCGAATCCCAGGGCGAACTCCTCTACCCGGATACCCGCACGCTTGGCCGCGATAAAGTGGCCCAGCTCGTGCACGAAGATGAGGAGCCCCAGCACAGCCAAGGCAATAAAAATCGTCACGCAAATCCACCACCTAGATTGAGAGCGAGCCGCCTTGCTTCCCGGCGCCCCCAGGCATCAGCCATCATGATATCATCCAAAGCCGGCTCTCTCACGATTCTATGCCCTTCCATGACTTCTTCTATTATCCTCTGTATGCCCAGGAAGGGCAAGTCACCCCCCAGGAAGGCCTCCACCGCCACCTCGTTGGCGGCGTTCATGACCGCCGGCAGAGTGCCCCCGGCCTCCAGGGCCTCGTAGGCCAGGCGAAGGCATGGGTAGCGGGCAGTGTCGGGCTGGAAAAATACGAGGCTCCCCACGGAGGCTAGATCCACTGAGGGAGGCCCGGGCAGGCGCTGGGGATGGCTCAAGGCATACTGTATGGGGATGCGCATGTCGGGGGGACCCACGTGTGCCAGGGTTGTCCCGTCCGAGAACTCGACCAGGGCATGCACCAGGCTCTGAGGGTGCATGAGCACGTGAATGCCTCCAGGGGGCATGCCGAAGAGCCACCTAGCCTCTATGACCTCAAACCCCTTGTTCATAAGGGTGGCTGAATCCACGGTGACCTTGGGTCCCATGCGCCACGTGGGGTGCTTCAGGGCCTCCTCAGGGGTTAACCCGGCGAGATCCTTGAGGCTCCTGTCGCGAAATGCCCCCCCTGAGGCTGTCAGGGTGATCCGGTGAAGGGCTCCCCGGTCCTGCCCCATGAGGCACTGGTACACTGCGGAGTGCTCGCTATCCACCGGGTGAATCTCGGCGGATGTCTTCTTTGCCAAGCCCATTACCAGGTGGCCCGCAGCCACCAGGCACTCCTTGTTGGCCAGGGCTAGTGTCTTCCCCGCCTCCAGGGCCGCCATTACCGGTGGGATCGCCCGTGAACCCACAAGGGCCACCAGGATGATGTCGGCCTCATCAAGCGATGCTAGATGGCAGATGCCTTCATCCCCCTCCCATACCTTCACCCCGGTTCCCAGCCGGGAAGCAAGGGCGTCGCCCAGCCCATCCTGGACGCACAGGGTCCTTACCCCGTGTTCCCTGGCCTGGAGGGCGAGGAGGTCCAGGTTCTGACCAGCGGCCAGGCCCACCACCTCAAGACGGCCGGGATTCCGGGACACAACCTCCAGTGCCTGCCGTCCTATGGATCCCGTGGAGCCAAGGATTGACACTCTGAGGGTCATGGAGCGCCCTCCTCACATTTCATCGGTGGAAAAGGGCAGGAGGCCCGAGCGCACCGATGCCTTGAGGAGGATGGCCACGAGGGGTCCCACTATGAAGCCACCCAGCCCGAACACGCGGAAGCCCACGTACAGCGAGAAGAGGGTTGCCAAGGGGTGAACGCCGATGCGGCTGCCGATGACCTTGGGCTCCAGGATGCTCCGGGTGAGGCTCACAATGCCGAAGAGCGCCAGGAGCGCCAGGGCAAAGAGGTAGTTCTGCAGGATGAGGTTTATGATGATCCAGGGCCAGTAGATAGCGGAGGGCCCCAGGATGGGCAAGACGTCCACGAAGCCGATGATGAGCCCCATCACCAGGGCGTAGGGCACGCCGATAATCTCCAATCCAACTATGGATATGGCGGTGCTCAGCAGTATCAGGAAGGCCTGCGCCTTCACCAGCCCCAGCGTGGAGACCACCACGTCCTTCTTGGTCCTGATGTAGGCCTGGCGCCAGGAGCCCGGAAGAAGCCCCAGGATGAAGCGACCGATGACATCCCGGTCCTTGGACAGGAAGAAGGCGGCGAGGAAACCCACTACCGTGCTGGTCACCAGGTGGGGCACTCCCCTGATGCTGACGACTATGGTCTCGGCCAAGGTCTGCAGGTAGGTTAAGCCCCTGACAACCTGGCTTTCCACCATTGTCCGCAGGGGTATGGGGAGGCTGCCAGCCCTTTCTGACACCTCTTCAATCAGTTCCATGATAACGCTGTAGTACCCGGGAAGGTGCCGGGAAAGGAGCGCCAGCTCGTGGATGACATTGGTGAACACGCTTACCAGGAGGAAGAAGAGGACCCCCATGACAAAGAGGAGCACCACGCCTGCGGCAAGCCCCCGGGGGAACCTGCCCTTCCTCTCCAGGTAGTTCACGGCAGGATCCATGATGAACGCTAGTATTGCCGCGAAGACAAACGGCGTTAAATAGCCTAGGAGGTAACGGAAAAACACGTAGGAGCCCAGGAAGAACAGGGCCATGTAGAGATAGTGCCTGTAGACTTCCAGTCTTCTTAACAACGCTCACGCCTCCGATCAGCCCAGGAACTTCACCACCAGGTACACCCAGGGCGCAGCCAGCATCAGGCTGTCAAAGCGATCCAGGATCCCCCCGTGACCGGGAATGAGATGCCCGGAATCCTTGACCCCCGCGTACCTCTTCACTGCGGACTCCACCAGGTCTCCGGCTTGCCCCGCGATGCTGCCGGCTAGAGCCACCCAGAACCCCGTTGTGACACTGTGCCCCAGGAGGTATGCCACCAGGACACCCGCAGCCAGGGCCGCCAGGGTTCCACCCAGGGCCCCCTCCCATGTCTTCTTGGGGCTCACCCTCGGCCACAGCCTCCGCCGTCCCCAGGCGCGTCCCACGAAGTAGGCGCTGGTGTCCAGGGTCCACACCACAGCCACCAGCAGGAACACAGCCTGGAAACCCTCCTGGAGCCCCCTTAGCCTCAACGCAAAACCCAGGAGCCCGAAGATGTAAAGGCTTCCGCCCAAACTTATCCACAAATCCAGTATACTATACCTGGTGCCGCCCGCCAACCTCCCCAGCACGGGAAGGATAAGACCTACCACCAGCACCCAGGATCCTTTCGGGAACAACATCCACCACAGGATGGATATCCCCAGGACAATCCCGGGGAACACCATCACCCTGTGGCCCTTGACCCTGAGCATCCCGGCATACTCCAGGTATCCCGTCACCCCTAGGACCGCTACCATAGCCAGGAACGAAAACCCGCCCAGGTATGCCAGGCCCAGGAAGGCTGGCCCTCCAATGAGCGCCGCGAGCACTCGCTTGCTTAGCATGGATCAGGCTCCTCACCAAATACCTCTCCGTAGCGCCTCTGCCTTACGGAAAAGGCCTGGAGGGCCTCTTCGAAGTGGTGTCGGCGGAAATCAGGCCAGAGTACAGGTGTGGACCAGATCTCCGAGTAGGCGGCCTGCCACAGGTAGAAGTTGGACAGGCGCAGCTCACCGCTTGCCCGGATTATCATGTCGGGGTCGGGCACGCCACCCGTGGCCAGGTACCGGGAGACCATGTCCTCAGTCATGTCCTCCGGGTCCAGGAGTCCCTCCTTGACCTCGAGGGCAATGCTCCTTGCCGCCTGGAGAATGTCCCAGCGCCCCCCATAGCTCAGGGCGATGTTCACCTGGAGCCTGTCGTTGGAGCGGGTCCGCTCCTCAGCGTCCTGCACGGCCTGGGCTACCTCCGGGGGGAGACGGGAACGGTCGCCAATGATGGTCATGCGCACCCCCCGGTTCACCAGTTCCACGATCTCCCTGTCAAGATACTCCACGAGGAGGGCCATCAAGGCGCTGATCTCGTCTGAAGGTCTCTTCCAGTTCTCCGTGGAGAAGGCGAACAGGGACAGGTATCTCACTCCCGCGTCGGCGGCGGCCTCGATAACCTCGCGAACGGCCGTCATCCCCGCACGGTGTCCCATGAACCGTGGGAGCCCTTTCTTGGCGGCCCACCTGCCGTTGCCATCCATTATTACTGCTATATGTTGCGGGATGTTCCGCCCCCTTGACACTTCGGCCTCCTTGCGGCCTAGCCGCCCTGCGCTTCCTTTATACCGAGCCCCCTCTCTGAGGGGGCTCGGTCTTGGTGTTACTGGTCCTTTATGATTGCATCCGTGGGGCAGACATCTTGACAGGATCCGCATTCAGTGCACTTATCTTGATCGATTGCGTAGATGTCGCCTTCCTCAATGGCCTCCTCAGGGCACTCCTCTTTGCACGCGCCGCAGGCGGCGCACTCATCGGTGATCTTCAGCGCCAAGTCCCCTACCCCCTTTCCCCGCGTCGTGGTGGGCACACACCAGAAGAACCTGGGCGGGCCCGATAACCCTTGTCTGTATGACACGAAGCTGGCCGGAGGGGTTCTTCCCCGGGGGCCCCGTCACTCTGACTTGCCAGGACAGGCCCCTCTCCTCCAGGACAACCTCGGCCTCGGTCAGGGTAAGCCCCACCACGTCCAGAAGGCACTCCTCCTAGACCTCCATTATCTCCTCTTCCTTGATCTTGAGAACCCCCTCGATGGCCTGGATGTACTTGTCTGTGAGCTTCTGGACCTCATCCAGGGCGCGCCGCGCTTCGTCCTCGGAGACCTCTCTCTCCTTCTCAAGGTCCTTCAGCATGTCGTTGGCGTCCCTTCGCAGGTTCCTTATGGCGACCTTTTCATCCTCGGCCTTCTTGCGGCACACCTTGACCAGTTCCAGCCGCCTCTCCTCGGTGAGCTGGGGCACCACCAGGCGGATGATGTTCCCATCCTTCTGGGGGGGCATACCCAGTTCCGACTTCTGAATGGCCTTCTCAATGCTGTTGACAGCGTTGTGGTCCCACACCTGGATCACCAGGAGTCTCGGCTCGGGAACGGATATCGTGGCAACCTGGGTCACCGGGAGCATCTCCCCATAGTAGTCCACTGACACCTTGTCCAGAAGTGATGGAGACGCCCGGCCAGCCCTCGTGCTCGCGAGGTCCTTCCGGAATATCTCCACCGTCTTCTTCATCCTCTCCTCGACGTCCTCAAGGATCTCCCTTATCATACAGATCCCCCCCCACAAAGGTGCCGATGGCCTCGCCCATGACCGCCCTGCGGATATTGCCCTCGACGTCAAGGTCGAAAACGATCAAGGGTATCCCGTTGTCCATGCACAGGGAAGTGGCTGTGGAATCCATAACGGTAAGGCCCATGTTCAGGATGTCAAGGTACTCTAGCTCCTGGAAACGACGAGCCTGAGGGTTAAGGTTGGGATCAGAATCGTAGATGCCGTCGGTGCCCCTCTTGGCCATGAGGATTACCTCAGCCTCTATCTCCGCAGCCCTGAGCGCTGCGGTAGTGTCGGTGGAGAAGTATGGGTTACCCGTTCCCGCAGCGAAGATCACCACGCGTCCCTTCTCAAGGTGCCTTATGGCTCGCCGCCGTATGTAGGGCTCAGCGATCTCTTTCATCTCTATGGCCGTCTGCAGCCTTGTGTCTACGCCCTGTTTCTCCAGGGCATCCTGAAGAGCCATGGAATTGATCACGGTAGCGAGCATGCCCATGTAGTCAGCGGTGGCCCTGTCCATCCCCTTGGCGCTTCCCACAGCACCCCTCCATATGTTGCCGCCCCCAACCACAATGCCCGCCTGAACCCCCAGAGCCGCTATTTCCTTAACCTGGCAGGCTATCTTCGACACGGTCTCTGGGCTTATCCCGTAGCCTCGGGAGCCCGAGAGGGCCTCCCCCGATATCTTCAGGATGATCCGCCTGAACCTCGGGCGTTCCACCGGAGATGGGTTCAAGAGCTACCCCCCTTGTTTCCTTTGGTTCGCGGGAAACCATTCTACGATACGGGGGTAAATCCTTTACGGTCAGTCTGCCTGGCCTGTCTCGAAACGCACAAACCGCCTCACCATGATGTTCTCTCCCAGCTGTGCTATGCTCTCATTAACTAGCGCCTGGACAGTCTTGCTCCCATCTCTCATGTAGGGCTGCTCTAGAAGGCAGGCCTGCTCGAAGAACTTCTCCAGCCGTCCCTCCACCACTTTGTCCAGGATCTTGTCGGGTTTGCCCTCTTCCCTGGCCTGGGCGACCAGGATGCTTCTCTCCTTGTCAACGACTTCCTGGGGAATATCCTCCCTGGCAAGATAGCTGGGGTTCATGGCAGCCACCTGCATGGCCAGCTCGTGGGCGAGCTCCTTGAACTCGGGTGTCCTGGCAACGAAGTCAGTCTCGCAATTCACCTCAACCAGGACCCCTATGCGCCCCCCTCCGTGGACGTAGGCTTCAACAACGCCCTCCTGGGCCTTACGGCCGCTCTTCTTCGCGGCTAGGGCGAGGCCCTTCTCTCTGAGGAACTCCACGGCCTTGGCCATGTCACCATCCGTTTCGATCAAGGCCTTCTTGCAGTCCATCATGCCAGCGCCGGACAACTCCCTCAATTCCTTGACGGCCTTGGCGTCTACCATCGAAATTGGTCCCTCCTATACCGCTACTCCTGGGCGACCTGCACTCCCTGCCTGCCTTCCAGCACGGCCTCGGCCATCTTGGCGCTGAGGAGGCGCACTGCACGAATCGCATCGTCATTGCCCGGGATGATGTAGTCTATCTCGTCGGGGTCACAGTTGGTGTCGACAATTCCAATTATGGGTATCTTGAGCCGCCGGGCCTCAGCCACAGCAATCTTCTCTTTCCTGGGGTCCACCACGAAGACGGCGTCGGGCAAGTCCTTCATGCCCTTGATGCCCGAGAAGTACTTGGCCAGTTTCGCCCTCTCCCGGCCCAGGGAGGCCAGTTCCTTCTTGGGCAGGCCACCGCTCTTGTCACGATCCAGGAAGTCATCCAACTCAACCAGGCGCTGGACGCGACCCTTTATTGTCTGGAAGTTGGTGAGCATACCGCCCAGCCAGCGCTCGTTCACGAAGAACTGGCCGCACCTGGCGGCCTCCTCTGCAATGGATTCCTGCGCCTGCTTCTTCGTGCCGATGAACATGAGGCGCCCACCCTGGAACGCCAGGTCCCGGACGAAGGAGTAGGCCTGATCCACCAGCTTGACGGTCTTCTGCAGGTCAATGATGTAGATGCCGTTCCTCTCGGTGAAGATGTACTGGCGCATCTTGGGGTTCCAGCGCCTCGTCTGGTGGCCGAAGTGGACCCCGGCCTCAAGGAGCTGCTTCATTGTTACAACGGCCATAGCACTACCTCCATTCGGTTTGTCCTCCGCCCTCTTCATCCTCAGAGGGACCCACCAGGGCACCACCGCTGAAGTCAGAGGGCGTGTGTATTTGGCCTTAAGCAGACCATTGGTAGTATACCACAATTCCCCGGGGTAGCATAGACACGGATATCGCGATCCAGAGGTTCCGCAAACCCTAGGTTTTTTGAAGGACCTGGGTGTTTCCAGGTCCTACAGGAAGGAGTAGTCCAAATTGGGTGCAGCAGATAGTCTGCTCAATGAGCTGGGGATTTCATGGTATTGCCTCCTGTTCCTGAGCTCCGGCCACGATGAGAGCCCCATTTAGCCAGGGTCAGGGATGAGTGCATAGATGGGGGCTATCATCTGGGGCAGAGTGATCAGTATCATCGTCGCTATTCCCATGAAATCCCTGATCTCCCTCAGGTTTCTCAGCGCAAACAGTCTTAGTAGGTTGAACGCTATCGCCATCAGTAGCCACATGGCGGGCACGGCGTTCTCATCGTGACAGAAACAGTGCTCAAAACTGGAGTATGTTTTGAGATTATGGAATAGGCTGTTTTCTATGTCCCACCTCCGGTGCATGATCCTCCACAATACCCTTGCCGGCGTGGTTGCCTTAGGGCATGTTGTGACCAGGTACTCCACGTATGTGTTCTTGACCAATTGGCCCTTTTCCACTCGGGTAACCGTCTCCTCCACCTTGATGCACCTTACCGGAACTCCAAGGCTTGACCAACTCATGAACCCTTCTTCATCCCATATCTTCGCATCATAGATCGCATCCGCTCCCGGGTGTACCTTTGCACCGTTGAGCACCACGTCCGGTTCCCTTCCAGAAAACAATCCTTCCGCATCCGCTATGATCTCCCGGTTTTCCTGCTTTACCTTCACCAGTACATGTTTGTTCTGAGCCATCACCGCCTTGATAAAGGGCGCCTGCGCATACAGGGCGTCGGCCACTATGATGTCACAGTATCGAAAGAGCTCTAGGCCAAGCTCGTTTATCAACTCCACTCCAGCAGCAACCTCACCCTGACCCCTTTCCACCCTCCTTAGTCCCAGCAAGAGCGGGAAATCTCCTACATATGACACCACTACCGCCTGCTCGTAGAACTGTATCCCTTCCCCCACTCTCCTCGTCTTACATTCCGCGCAACTCATCCGCTCGCTGCTGCTGGAGTATACCTCAGACCCGTCTATCGCCGCCACCCTGTGGCCTTCGATATCTCCGACCGGCACCTTGTTGAGGCGTGCCTTATTGACCACCTGCCATAAGTACCTCTTTAGGCTCCCCACTTCAACCCTCGAAAGCGCATATGCTAAGGTATCCGCACTGGGCTTGGGCAAACGACCCAGCAACCGGTCAAACGCTCCCGCTTGTATCAGCCCCTCTATCTGGTTCAGACTCGGAAGCCGGCAAACCAATCCCACAATCAAACTAGCCAGAACCGACTCAATCGGCACATGAGGCGTTTTCCGGCCGTCTTTGACACTTCTTAGTCCCGTGTCAACCCATCTAAGAATGTTACCCAAGAGAGATGGAACACTCAGTTAGGAATGTTACCGGCAAGATGGATGGATAGTCGTGAATTATACAGTTTTTGAGAGAGTTTGGGTCAAGTTGAAGAAGGGAATCAAGGTGACGTTTGAGGGCAAGGGGATTGAGGGTACTGATGTGGCTGACGATAGTATCTTGGGTTTCTGAGTCCATGGCGCCAGCCTCAATGAGGCGCTGGAACGGAGTACGTGCCGTGTCATAGTGCCTTCTGACGTGACAACCCAGGCGCTCTTTGGAGATTACCTTGCGCAAGGGGAGGAAGAAGTTAGCATACGGGTCAAGGCAAGCGTAGACTCGATTAAGCCAGTCAACTTGTTCAATGGTATCAAAGCGGTCGTAGCCTACAACTTCACGGACAAGTTGGCGGTTCTTCTGCTCCACGTGAGCGTTGTCATTCTTCTTGTAAGGGCGGCTACGGTGGAACTGAAGGTTCATCTTCGTGCAGAAGCGTACCATGTGGTTGTTGAGGAACTCCGAGCCATTATCTGAATGCAGGCCCCAGGGTCTGAAGGGCCAATGTTGGAGGATGTTAGTGAGTTCGGCGAAGACCCCGGCCTGACCTCGCCCTAGGATGGCCCTGCGGCGGCTATAACCGCTGACAGTGTCCACTACCGGTCAATGTGTATGCAAAGTGACCGATGCAGGAGCCGCCGTTGTGTTCCACAAGGTCTACTCCTAGGGCGCCGGGGCGTGTTTCATTCCAATCATAGCGCCCCAGTGGTACTTGGGACATTGCGGATGAATTGGGTCTCTTGTTTAGGGCATGACGGAATTTCGGGCAGTCCCACTTTGATATCCGCCTTGCCAAGGTGGAACGACTGATCTGGGTAAGTTGCTGGCAAACACTTGGTGTGAGGTGGGTCTCACCATGAGAGGCCAGTGTCTGAGCGGTTTTTGCCAAAACCGGATGAAGTCTTTCGGCACATGGATAGTCCAAAGCTTCCCAGACTAACTGGATGGCAGGGAGAGACTCAAGATACTTGACCTGTCTTCTGCGCTTAACCGAAGGCCGCTTGCCAGGGAGCATCCCGTTGAGAACCCGAATAGCGTGTTTTCTGTGATAGCCAAGCACATTCACTACTTCGTCGATCATGGCAGTCTTGGCTGATTGACTCCCGGTCTTGCAGTACCGTTCATGCATCTTCTCCAAGTACTCTATCTCCGGGTTTTAGAGATTAGATAGGCTGGTACTTCTTATCTCGTAGATTATCAAGACGTTACGTCTTAGGTTTACCTTGGGTGGTCTAGAACCCACAGCATCGCCTTCGGCCAACCCTATCAG
>JBFMCS010000029.1 GCA_040754315.1 Bacillota bacterium | reverse complement strand
ATAGCTTGTAGGCCCTGTCGATCCGTTGAGCAATATCTTGTATCGCCTGGGAGCCTAACAGGTTCCAATAAGCGAAACGCTTTTTCTTCTTCAGTTTCGTGATGTGCTTCATCAGCTTATTGACGTTCAGGCTCTTTCCGTACAGCCGGTAGTATCTCCGGTGCAGGGCGATCAAGTGGTTGTAGATGCTCCCCGCGATGTTGAGGGCCTTGTGGAGCCTCTTATTGCGTTTCGACTGGTACAGCTTGAAGCAGTAGGTTTTCACTCGTTTTTCTGCTCCTCGATATACTTACGAACCGTTTCTTCGGAGATGTGGCCGGCCGATTCGCAGTAGTACGATCTTGTCCATAGGGTTGGCATCCGGCTTTTCATCCGCGGAATAGCCTTGGTTGTTGCTGATCGTTTCCATCGGTTTGGGTTCATGGTTTAATGATGCCAAGATTGTTAGATATCTGATAGGCTTATAGGCCACCTTTCATCCCACCCTTAAAGGGGTGGGCTTTCCCAGCGGCGGATCGTAACCCCAGAAGGGAGCGATTAAGCCTCCTTATGACGTGCCCGCCCTCCAAGCATCTTGGGCCCATGACCCACGTTCTGGATTCTAGGGTGGAGACTCCCTTTCCTGCCCTTCCCGGCAGGTGTTTACCCTCAATTCGAGTCTTCCTTGCTGGAGGTAGGATTCCGGTCGATCCGTGTAGAAATACCTGCAGCAAAGCAGTGGGCAGCCAGATCAAGCCACAGGCAAGTACGCGGGGGCAGGCCTTCGAACGCGAGGTTCCTTTACTTGGCGCTTTCTGTATCTCAGAGGGTAGGATGCGATGGTGAAACCGGCCTAGCGGTTGGTTATTCCCTTTTTGCCGGTCAGCTTCGGGCGTTGGGCCGGTGGCGGTATGGGCCTTGACGCCAGGGGGGTGTAAGGTTGTGATCATTCCTGCCGGGGGAGCCTTGTTCCCTGCCCGCCGGGTCGTGGGCATTGCCAAGGCTGGCCGGGTTCCTGACCTTCCCTGTGATGGCAACCTGGGGCCTAAGAGGGCGTTTGGCCGGGGGCAATGGTCTAGGCTTTCGGAGGAGGGCCATCAATTGGACGTCTACCAGAGGTGGGTCCCCCTGGGTGACTACGTGGACTACAGGTGCTAGCCCGCGGGACGGAGGTTGGGGAAGGAAACAGGCTCGCCGTGGTCCAGACACCTGGGCCTGCCCGGGACCGGCGGGCCTGAACGCCTGTCAATGGGACTCGTATCTAAGGGCCAGCTATGAGACATGGAAGGGGGGCTTCAATGCCCCCCCTCTCCATTGGCGCCGGGCTGGCGCTAATCCACGCGAACCGTCAGGTGCCTCGACCAGTGGTACGACGTTGTCTTCTCCTAGTGCTACATCGCATCTACAGTGTGAGGCAAGACAGCCCGGGCCAAGTCTTGGTGTTACCCCATTAGGTTCATCGCACCGGCTCCGCCAACGCCAAGTGATCACAGCAAGAACGATGCCAGGGTGTTGTTGTGGCGGCTTTCCGCATCTCAGCCCAGTCTGAGGGTCCCTGCCAGTGCAGCGCTAATGCTTCCCGGCATTCCCGGGGGAGGCAAGAATGCAGCACTGCATTGAGCCGGGGGTATTCCAGGGGGTCCCTGGTATCGTGACCGGGTCCGCGCCCCTCTCAGGGGGGCTCAAGAGGCTAGACTCCTATCATCCTGTCCAGGGTGTTGCCAGGGGAGACCATGGGAAACACGTTGGCTTCCGGGCAGATCCTGAACTCCGCCACCACCAGGCCATCGTGGGCCATGGTCTTCTGCAGGACAGGCCGTACCTCTTCCGGGGTCTTGGCCCGGTAGCCGGTGGCACCGTAGGCCTCAGCCAGCTTGGGGAAATCCGGGGTAGCGAGGTCGATGGCAAAGTAACGCCTTTCACAGTAGAACTCCTGCAACTGGCGGACCATTCCCAGGCAGCTGTTGTTGAGCACGATGATCTTCACGGGGAGCCCATGGGAGGTAGCGGTGGCCATCTCCTGGAGGTTCATCTGGAAGCTCCCGTCACCGCTGATAGCGATGACCCTCTTTCCAGGGCAGGCTGCCTTGACGCCGATGGCTGCAGGAAAGCCGTAGCCCATGGCGCCGAGGCCACCGGAGGATATGAAGGAACCCGGCTGCCCAGACCTCCACGAGTGGGCCGCCCACATCTGGTGCTGGCCAACATCCGTGGTTACTATGGCGTCAGGACCGGCGGCCCGGTAGACCTCTCGCAGCACTTCCAAGGGGTCAAGCCCCTGGCTGTTCTCCGCCACTGCCGAAGCCTTCCTTCTCCTCCAGCGGGAGACCCTCCGCGCCCAGCCAGCGTGCCTTGCCTGGGTGACAAGAGGGAAAAGGGCCTCCAGCACCACCCGGGCATGGCCCACGATGGGGGTATCCACCCGGACGTTCTTTCCTATCTCGGCGGGGTCCACGTCGATGTGGATGATGTAGGCCCCAGGTGCATATCCAGCGGTGCTGCCTGTGGAGCGTTCCGCGAAACGAGTACCTACAGCCAGGAGGAGGTCCGCCTCCATGATGGCCTTGTTCGCGGCGTAGGTGCCGTGCATCCCCGCAAGCCCAAGGTAGAGGCGGTGGGTGGCGGGAATCGCTGACACGCCCATCAGTGTCACAGCCACCGGAGCGTCGGCCTGCTCGGCCAAGGCCAGGAGTTCTGCCGAGGCCCCGGACCTTATCACCCCGCCCCCAGCGAGGATCACGGGCCTTTCCGCCAGGTTCAGTGCCTGGGCGGCCCGCTTGATCTGGGCTGGGTGGCCTTGGTAGTTCGGCTTGTAGCCGGGGAGGTGCACACTCTTGGGGAAACGGAATTCAGCACTCCCAGCCGCGACATCCTTCGGGATGTCCACCAGCACTGGCCCTGGGCGCCCCGTGCCTGCCACGTGGAAGGCCTCCCGCATGATCCGGGGGATGTCTTCCACGCTCTTGACAAGGTAATTGTGCTTGGTCACAGGCATGGTTATGCCGGTGGTGTCAGCCTCCTGGAAGCCATCGCTTCCCAGGCCGGACACGGCCACCTGTCCCGTGATGGCCACAAGCGGAATGGAGTCCATGTAGGCCGAGGCGATGCCTGTCACCAGGTTGGTGCTGCCAGGTCCCGAGGTAGCCAGGCACACCCCAACACGCCCCGACGCCCTGGAGTAGCCGTCGGCCGCGTGAGCCGCCGCCTGTTCGTGGCGAACCAAGATGTGGCGAATGGGGCTCTGGGCCAGGGCATCATATATCGAGAGGACGGCCCCCCCGGGATAGCCGAAGACAGTATCCACACCCTCCCTGATGAGGCACTCCACGACCATTTCGGCTCCGGTCATCTCCCGTCCATCTCCCATCTGGCCTCTAGACGGGCCCCCTGGGCCGCGGAGGTTACCATCCTGGAGTACCTTAGGAGGTAACCACTGGCGATCTTGGGCTCAGGGCGCTCCCACTCCTTGAGTCTCCTTGCCAATTCCTCATGGTCAACCTGGAGGTCCAGGCGCCGCCCTGGTATATCGATGTGGATGATGTCCCCCTCGCGCACGGCGGCTATGGGTCCACCCTCCATGGCTTCGGGGGATACGTGGCCTATGGAGGCGCCCCGGGTGGCGCCGGAGAACCGGCCGTCGGTCACCAGGGCCACCTTGGAGTCCATTTTCATACCTGCCAGCGATGAGGTGGGGGTGAGCATCTCCCGCATGCCAGGGCCGCCCTTTGGCCCCTCGTACCTGATGACTATCACATCCCCGGGGCGGATGTGGCCGCCCAGTATGGCATGGGTGGCCTCCTCCTCTGAGGAGAAGACCCTGGCGGGTCCCTCGTGCCTCAGCATGGACGGATCCACAGCACCCTGCTTGACGACGGCACCCTGGGGAGCGAGGCTGCCCCAGACAACCGCCAGGCCACCAGTGGAGGAATAGGGGTCACTGGTGGGGCGGATGATGTTCCTGTCCCTCGCATCGGGCCAGTCTTCCAGTACCTGGGCCAGGGGTGTGCCCCAGGCGGTCAGCGCCTGGGTATCTAGGAGCCCTGCCCGGGCCAGGTCCTTCATGACCGCCGTGACGCCGCCCGCGGCATAGAGGTCCTCCAGGTGGTGGGGGCCGGCAGGGCTGAGCTTAACCTGCTGGGGTGTCCTGGCGGAAGTCTCATCAACGGTCTTGAGGTCCAGCCCCGGGCCAGCCTCGAAGGCTATGGCCGTCAGGTGAAGCACAGTGTTGGAGGAACCCCCCAGCGCCATGTCCACCGCCAGGGCATTCCTGATGGACTGCTCCGTGATGATCTGCCGGGGTCTTATGGACTTGTGAATGAGGTTCATAATGGCAACACCGGTGTCTTTAGCCAGCCGCAGCCGGGCAGAGGAGATGGCCGGCACCGTCCCGTTCCCCGGCAGGGCCATCCCCAGTGCCTCTGTGAGGCAGTTCATGGAGTTGGCGGTGAACATCCCGGCGCAGGAACCGCAGCCGGGGCATGCGTTCTCCTCCAGATCCCTGATCTCTTCCTCCGTCAAAGCCCCCACCTTTGATGCACCCACCGCTTCGAACACAGTGTTAAGGTCCACGGCCTTCCCTTGGAAGGTCCCGGCCATCATGGGGCCCCCGCTCACCAGGAGGCAAGGTATGTCCAGCCTGGCGGCGGCCATGAGCATGCCCGGGACTATCTTGTCGCAGTTGGTCACCATCGCGAGACCATCCAGGGCATGGGCCTCAGCCATGGACTCAATGGAGTCGGCGATGAGCTCACGGCTGGGCAGGGAGTAGTGCATGCCCCTGTGGTTCATGGCGAGGCCATCACAGATGCCGATCACCGGGAACTCCAGGGGGGTCCCGCCCGATGACTCGATTCCTGCCCTGACTGCCTTGGCCACCTTGTCCAGGTGCATGTGGCCCGGCACCAGCTCGTTGTAGGAATTCACCAAGCCGACGAAGGGCCGCTTCATCTCCCAGTCAGTGAGGCCCAGCGCCCTTAAGAGGGAACGGTGAGGGGCCCGGGTCACACCCTGTTTTACGCGGTTACTCCTCATGACCATTCCCCTCCTAGTAGATGGGAGTGCCGGAGACCTGCGTGTGATCCCTGAAGGCCTCAAGAAGCCTGCGGGTGAGATCTCCCGGGACGCCCTCCCCGATGACACGGCTGTCAGCGTTCACCACAGGAACCACCTCTGCGGCGGTGCCCGTCAGGAACACCTCGTCAGCCACGTACACATCATGGCGCGTGATGGGGGTGAATTCAACCTCCACACCCATCTCCTTGAGGAGGTCGATGACCACGGCCCTGGTGATCCCCTCCAGTATGCCCTGGTAGGCGGGGGGAGTGATCACCCGGCCCCTCTTGACCAGGAAGATGTTATCTCCGGTGCCTTCCAGCACATACCCTTCTGGGTTCAGCATGAGTACCTCCGGGTAGCCCTGGAGGTATCCCTCGATCTTGGCCAGGATGTTGTTGAGGTAGTTCAAAGACTTCACCCTGGGGTTCAACGAATCCACGCTAACGCGGCGGGTTGGGACCGTGATCACGGCCATGCCCTTCTGGTACACCTGCGGGTCGTAGAGGACTATGTCGTCGGCTATTACCACCACACAGGGCTTGGGACACTTCCGCGGGTCCAGCCCCAGGTCACCGGCACCCCTGGAGACAATAAGCCTTATGTAGGCATCCTTGAGGTTGTTGAGCCTCAGGGTCTCCAGGACCACTGCTTCCATCTCCTTGGGTTCAAGCGGTACCTCCAACATGATGGCCTTGGCGGACTGGTAGAGCCTCTCCAGGTGCTCATCAAGGTGGAACACCCTGGAATTGTAGGCCCGGATCCCCTCGAAGACGCCGTCCCCGTACAAAAAGCCATGGTCGAATACGGACACCTTGGCTTCAGACTTGGGGACGTGCCTGCCGTCAATGTAGATCAGTCTTTCCATGGGCGAACCTCCCTTACTAGACTGATTGGAGTCTCTTTCGAACGTATTCCACCAAACCGCCGCAGGAAATGATATCAGCCATGAAGGACGGGTACTCCGGGATGATAAAGGTCGACCCGGTACGGGGATGCTCGATGACCCCTCGGGCGGTGTCTACCGTAACCTCATCACCGGAAGATATGGCCTTGGCAGCCTCGGGGCTCTCCACGATGGTAAGCCCTACATTGATCGCGTTCCGGTAGAATATCCGGGCGAAGGAGGCAGCTATGACGCAGGGAATGCCGAAGGCCTTGATAGCGATGGGGGCATGCTCCCTGGAGCTGCCGCACCCGAAGTTGGTGCCGGCCACTATGATGTCACCGGGTTTCGCCTCCCGGCCAAAGGAAGGGTCCAGGTCCTCCATGCAATGCCTCGCCAGCTCGCAGGGGTCCGATGTATTAAGGTACCGGGCTGGTATGATGACGTCAGTGTCCACATCGTTGCCGAACCTCCACGCGGTTCCCGTGACCTTCATCTAGAAAACCTCCTCGGGGTGGACGATGTGGCCGGCCACTGCGGAGGCGGCGGCCACCGCTGGGCCGGAGAGGTATATCTCACTGGTCCTGTGACCCATCCTGCCCAGGAAGTTCCGGTTGGTGGTGGCGAGGGCGCGCTCCCCCTCGGCCAGGATGCCCATGTGCCCGCCAAGGCAGGGCCCGCATGTGGGGGTGCTCACGGCTGCGCCAGCGCCTACCAAGTCCTCCAGGATCCCCTCCTTAATGCAGCGGAGGTACACCGCTTGGGTCGCGGGGATTACTATGAGCCGGACCGCAGGGTGAACCTGCCTGCCCCTGAGGATCTCCCGGGCGATCCTCATGTCCTCGTACCGGCCATTGGTGCAGGACCCTATTACCACCTGATCGATGGGGATCTCATCCAGGTCCCGCACGGAGCGGGCATTGGCAGGGGAGTGGGGGAGGGCCACTTGGGGTTCCAGGGAACTGGCATCGAATTCGTAGACATGGGAGTACCTGGCGCCGGGGTCGCTGCAATAGGCGGTGTAGGTCCTCCGCTGGCCGGAGATCTCCCGGGCGAACGCTAGGCACTTTCCATCCGGTTCCAGGATGCCGTTCTTAGCGCCAGCCTCCACCGCCATGTTGGTGATGGTGAAACGGTCGTCCATGGAGAGGGCCGCCAGGGCCTCGCCTGAGAACTCCATGGCCTTGTAGCGGGCCCCGTCCACCCCGATTCTCCCTATGGTGTGGAGTATGAGGTCCTTGCCGCCGACCCAGGGGCCCGTCTTGCCGTGGTACAGGACCTTGATGGTCTCGGGGACCCTCAGCCAGACCTCCCCCAGGGCCATGGCGCAGGCCAGGTCCGTAGAGCCAACCCCGGTGGAGAAGGCGCCGACGGCACCGTAGGTGCAGGTGTGGGAATCCGCGCCCACCACCAGGTCACCCGGGAGCACAAGCCCCAGCTCGGGTAGGAGCGCGTGCTCTACGCCCATGCGTCCCACCTCGAAGAAGTGGGGGATGCGGTGCTTGCGGGCAAAGTCCCTGAGGGCCTTCACCTGTCCCGCTGAGGCAATGTCCTTGTTGGGTACGAAGTGGTCAGGTACCAGGGCTATCCTCTCAGGGTCGAAGACCCGGGTGGCTCCCATCCTCTCGAATTCCCTGATGGCGATGGGCCCTGTTATGTCGTTGGCCAGCGCCAGGTCCACCCTGGCGTTGATGAACTCGCCTGGCTTGACCTGGTCCTTCCCGCAGTGTCGCGCCAGGATCCTCTCGGTTATTGTCATGCCCAAACTGCCACCCCCTAGCTGGGCCCCTGTCCCACCAGGTTTTGCCCATCTTGGTTCCTGTCGTGCTCCACTCGGTTCAGGGCGTTGACGTATGCCTTGGCGCTGGCCTCGAGCACGTCCACACTGACTCCGCGCCCTGTGAAGATCTTGCCTCCTGAGTCCACCTTCAGGGCGGCCTCGCCCAGGGCATCCTTGCCGCTGGTGACGGCCTTGAGGGAGTAGTCCACCAGGCGGGCCCCCGAACCTGTGGCGCGGTCAATGGCCTTGAAGAGCGCGTCCACCGGCCCGTCGCCGCTGGAAGCCTCCTGTTTCTCCTCATCGCCACAATATACCTTTACCGTGGCCGTGGGTATTGTCTGGTTCCCGCTGGAGATGTGGAAGTAGCCCAGGCGAAAGACCTCCGGTACTGAGTGGAGCTCATTCTCCACGATGGCCTCGATATCCCGGTCTGAGATGTCCTTCTTACGGTCGGCCATTACCTTGAACTTGGCGAAGATTCTCCTTGCCTCATCCTGGCTAACGTTGTAGCCCAGTTCCTCCAGTTTCTGCCGGAAGGCATGGCTTCCTGAAACCTTGCCTAGGACAATGCGGTTAGTGGCAAGGCCGACAGACTGGGGAGTCATGATCTCGTAGGTGGTGCGCTCCTTCAGGACCCCGTCCTGGTGGACGCCGGACTGGTGGGCGAAGGCGTTAGCCCCTACTATGGCCTTGTTGGGCTGAACGCCAATGCCCGTAAGGCCACTTACCAGGCGGCTTGTGCGGCTGATCTGCTCGGTGGAGGCTAGAACCTCCACAACGTAGTGATCCCTTCGGGTCCTCAGCGCCATGACGATCTCTTCCAGCGCGGCGTTTCCCGCTCGCTCCCCGAGGCCGTTTATGGTGCACTCGACCTGGTCCACACCGCACTCCACCGCGGCCAGGGAATTGGCTACGGCAAGGCCCAGGTCGTTGTGGCAGTGGACGCTCAGGGTCACGTTTTCGATGCCCGTCACGTTCTCCTTGAGGTATCCTATCAAACGCCTGAACTCACCTGGGGTCGTGTATCCCACCGTATCCGGGATGTTGATGGTGGTGGCGCCAGCGCGGATCACCTGGGAGAAGACCTCCGCCAGGAACCCCGGTTCGCTCCGGGTTGCATCCTCGGCGGAGAACTCCACATCCTCTGTGTAACTGCGAGAGCGCTCCACTGCCTCTACGGCCATCCTTACGACCTCGTGAGGCTCCTTCCGGAGCTTGTGCTTCATGTGGATGGCAGAGGTGGCTATGAAGGTGTGGATCCTGGATCTCTCCGCTGGCTCCACGGCCTCCCAGGCCCTGTCGATATCCCCAGGGCTGGTCCGGGCCAGCCCGCATATCACAGGCCCCGTCACTCGCTCGGCGATCGTCCGGACAGCGTCGAAATCTCCCTTGGATGTGATGGGAAACCCGGCCTCTATCACGTCGACTCCAAGGCGGGCCAGCTGGTGGGCGATCTCCAGTTTCTCGTCGGAGCTCAGGTTCACTCCGGGGGTTTGTTCCCCGTCTCGAAGTGTGGTGTCAAAGACCCTTATCCTCCTGGACAAGATGGTTACCCCCCAGTTACTTCTTTCTTCTGAGCCAGGGCATCATTGCCCTGAGTTCTGCCCCGACCTTCTCTATGGCGTGTTCCGCTTCGCGTCTCTTCAGGGCCTTGTAGACAGGACGGTTGGCTTGATTCTCCATGATCCACTCCCGGGCGAACTCGCCCGACTGGATCCGTTCCAAGACCTGGCGCATGGCCTCGCGGGTGGCGGGGCCTATGACCTGCCTCCCCATGGTGTAGTCGCCGTACTCAGCTGTGTCAGACACTGAGTAGCGCATGTAGGATGGGCCGCCCTCGTACATGAGATCAACGATGAGTTTCAGCTCGTGGAGGCATTCGAAGTAGGCAATCTCCGGCTGGTATCCTGCCTGTACCAGGGTATCGAATCCGGACTTGACCAGCTGGCTGACGCCGCCGCAGAGCACTGCCTGTTCTCCAAAGAGGTCTGTCTCGGTTTCTTCCCGAAATGTGGTTTCGATGACCCCGCACCTGGTGCAGCCAATCCCCTTGGCAAAGGCAAGGGCCAGCTCCTTGGTGTTGCCCGAATAATCCTGGTGTACTGCCATGAGTCCCGGCACTCCCTGGCCGTCGGCGAAGAGCTCCCGGAAACGGTGGCCCGGGGCCTTGGGAGCTACCATGAACACATCCACGAAGGGGGGCGGCTCGATGAGGCCAAAGTGTATGTTGAAACCATGGGAAAAGCCCAGCGCCATTCCTTCCCTGAGGTAGGGCAGCACCTCGGATTCGTAGGTTCTGGGTTGCCTGTCGTCGGGGATGAGGAAGTGGACTGCCTGGGCCCTCTGGGTCACCTCCGCCACGGTCCCGACCTCCAGGCCCTCAGCACGGGCCTTCTCCCGGTAGGCGCTGCCTTCCCGGAGGCCCACAATGACAGAGACCCCGTTATCTCTCAGATTCAGAGCCTGGGCGTGTCCTTGGCTTCCGTAACCCAGGACCGCCACGGTCTTTCCCTCCAGCAGGCTCAGGTTGGCATCGCCATCGTAGTACATCTTTGCCATCTTCTTCTTCTCCCTTCTCCGTGCGAACTATTTTGGGTCCCCTTACTATAGCTATAGTACCTGTTCGCACCACCTCTTTGATGCCGAACTCCCTGAGGAGGTCAAGGAGGGCCTCGACCTTCTGCTCGTCCCCGGTGATCTCCACAACCACGCTCTTCTTGGAGACATCCACGATCTTGGCCCGGAAGATGCCCACCACCTGAAGGATACTAGCCCGCATGGAGGGTTCAGCGTGGACCTTGACCAGGCAGAGCTCCCGGCCGATGTGAGGGTCTTCCGTTATGTCGGAAACCTTGATGACGTTCACCAGCTTGTTTAGTTGCTTGGTGACTTGCTCCAGGGTATGGCCGTTGCCTTGGACCACGATGGTGATCCGGGAGATCTTGGGGTCCTGTGTGATCCCCACGGCGAGGCTCTCTATGTTGTAGCCGCGCCTGGCGAATAGTCCCGCCACCCGGGTGAGCACGCCTGGATGGTTTTCCACGAGGATGGCAACGGTATGGCGCAAGACCTTCACCTCCGTCAGAAAAGAGAAACCCTCTCGCGTTCCCGCAGATGCCTGCAAGGGGCGAGAGGTTCGCTTTCGCGGTACCACCCTGCTTTGCCTCACTCTCACGAGGGAGGCCTCGGTGGGTGCTATGCACCCATCCAGGTAACGGCTGGTGCCGGCCGCGCCTAGTAGGGTGTCAGGCCCGTTCAGCTGGCAGCTCCCGGGTGACTTTCGACTCGGCCCTGCACCGGCTCTCAGCTCTCCCGGCTCTCTGGGACCAGGGTTCCCTTGTCTACTTGCCCGTTCATCGCTGGGGGGTAGGTCCATCCGGCCTGGAGAGAAGTGGCTCCTGTCCTGGGCCTTTCTGGACCACCCGATGATATTTGACTCTTAGTCTAGCACGGGCCCAGTGAGTTGTAAAGCACTTTTTCCGCCGAGGAGTTCTCTGACTCTCCGTCTATTGCCAGGACATAGGATCGGCTAACCAGTTATTGCCATCCCAGTGCCCTATCCTGCTGGAAGGGATGGTATTTCTACCCAAGGGTCCCCCCTTTTGCTCTTAGCCTGAATAAGCGACCCAATTGTCGCTTATTATTACCTAGCTTGATAGCCATCAGGGAACATCTCAATCTAATTGACAAGCGGTTCTGTCAGTACGGGGTGTTATGTCCACCAGGCCGCGTAAGGTTGCTAGCCCCGGCCAGGCGGAGCTCGGATACCAGCCGGTCCTGAAAGGTATCAGATGTTCTCTCAACGCGTCCCTTCGCCTCTGGGCTCTTGGCGAAGGTCTGCTGTGCGCCAAGCTCCTCTAACGCCCGCCCAACCTGCGTTTCCTTCTGATTTGCCAGGGGAAGCTCTTAAGGTGAATTTGGCTGACCCAGGACAGCATGACGGTCGTGGTAGACCGCCAGGGACCATCAGCCAGCACAGATCCTGAGCTGCTTCGTGCCGGGGCCGGCAGTTCACTCCCGGTATCGACTATTCCGCTCCCGGTGTTATACTGGGGTAGGCGAGAGCCCGCTGAGAGGTGTGACTCATGGACAGAGACGGGCTTGGGGAGATCCACCATTACCTCTCCACTTACACACTGCAGATAGTAAAACAGAGCCTGGAGCGGCGAAACGCCTCTGTTCCCAGGGCCGGGGAGGGTTCATGGATCCACTTCCTCGGCACTGGGGGCAACCCCATCAATCTCATGAGCCAGCACCGGCAGACCGGAGGGTTCGTGCTCAGGGTGGGAGGCGCCTGCCTCTGCGTGGACCCCGGCCCGGGAGCTCTGGTCCACGCGGCCAGGGAAGGGCTGGACCTGTCAGGAATAGATGCGGTATACGTCTCCCATGGGCACACTGACCACTGCGGGGACGCTGGCGTTGTCATCGAAGCCATGTGCCAGGCCATGTCCAGGCGCAGGGGAATGGTGTTCTCACCGGTGGAGGTCCTCGAGGACGGGCGCATCTCCCGGTTTCACCAGGGAAAGGCCCCCTCCCGGGCCTACCCCGGGGGACCCCAGGAGGTAGTCCCAGCTGAGGACGGCGGGGAGGTAGCCATAGGGGACTGTGTATTGAGGTTCGTCCGGGCCTACCACGGCGGGGAGAACTATGGGTTCATCCTGGAGGCCCCAGGGTTGAGGGTAGGGTATACCAGCGACACCAGCTACCTTATTTCCGTGGAGGGCTCCGGCGGCCCCCGGCCCGTGGCGCCCTGGGACGCCATGAGCGACCTGCGCGGGGTGGTTGAGTACAGGGAGGACCTAAAGAATGCCTTTTACTGTGTGGATGTGCTCGTGGCCAACGTGAGCTACCACAGCCTGTTTGCCACCCGGTGTCTCACCGCGGTGGGGTTGTCTCACCTCCTCTCGGGATCCCGGGTCGGGCTGGCCATCATGACTCACCTGGACGAGGCCTGCTTCAGGCCCCGGGACATCTCCCAGCGCATGGCGGAGTACGTGGAGGGTTATAGCGGGGTTTCGACAAGAGTGGCCCAGGATAACGAGGTGATATCCCTGGAGCCCCAGCAGGGAATCCCGGTGGTGCGGTGAAGTAGGAAGGGAGCTTGAGCATCAGGTCACAAAGATGCCTTGGGGGGAGCCATTTCCATGGGATCTAGAACGCTGGTCAGGACTCTTGCGATTCTGTTAATCACTACTCTGGCGGCAGGGTGCGGCGGGCGCCCTGGTCCCGGCAGCGTCGAGGGGAGAGAGGGCTGGCCCAGGGCCATAACCATTGGTTCAGCCTCCATAGGGGGTGTTTACTTCCTGTATGCGGGCGGGCACGCACGGCTCATCTCTGAGAAGATGGGCATCCCCGCATCCGTGGAGGTAACAGGGGGGCCCGTCCACAACATGCAGCTGGTCAACGCCAATGAGACTGAGATTGGGTACGTCACGAACGCCCCCGCCCTTGAAGGGTGGACCGGGGAAGGCTGGGCCAAGGGTAAGGAGTATGTGGACGTGAGGGCCCTGTTCCCGATGTACCCCAGCAAGGTGCATTTCTATGTGCTGAAATCCAGCGGGATCACATCAGTAAGGGACCTTGAAGGGAAGACCGTAGGCGTGGGACCCTCCGGGGGTACCCCTGGAACCTACCTTCCCCTGTTCCTGGAGGTCCTGGGGATTAAGCCGTCCATGGTGATCCACGCAGGCTACTCGGATCTCACCTCCCAGACAAAAGACGGCCTGCTGGACGCCGTGGGATGGATTGGAGGCATACCACTGCCGTCGGTCCTGGAGATGGAGGCTGTGAAGGACGTTGGAATCGTAGGGTTCTCCCCCAGGGAGATCGCGGCCATCTTGGAGAGCCAGCCCACCTTCTTCCAGACCACGATGAGCCAGGGTGCCTACAAGAGCCTTGACAGGGACATACAAGTTCCAGGGGTGTGGAACTTCGCCATTACCCACAAGGACACCCCGGAGGACTTCGTCTACGAGCTTGTGAAGGCCACCTTTGAGAACGTGGACATCCTCATAAACGTCCACCCCTCCGCAAAGGGCACGCTGCCGGAGAACATAGAGCACAGCGTGCTGCCCTTCCACCCAGGTGCCGTGAGGTACTACCGGGAGATAGGGGTTGAGGTCCCGGAGGCGTTGCTGCCGGCAGAGATGAAGTAGACACGCGAACCAGGCGGGGGGAGGGGACGGCATGCTGAACCGTCCTGAGACCTGCGATAAAACCCCCGTACCGGGGTTCATGGCTGAGAGCGAGTTCGCCGGTTTCCGGGAACTCCAGGGACACCATGCCTTGGCCGTCACACTGGTCTCGGTGGGCATGGCCATCTTCCACATATACGTATTCGGCTACCGGACAATGGACCCATGGTACATAAGAGGGGCGCACCTGGCCTTAGGTGGGCTCCTCATCTTCGCGTGCTACCCTTCTTCGCGAAGGTGGTACGGCAGGCTGCCTTGGTTTGACTACCTGTTCCTGGCCAGCGCGGTGCTGCCTTTCATCTACGCGATAATCACCTTTGATGACCTTATCTACCGGGTGGGGGTGGCACCCACAACCCTGGACACCATTGTGGCCCTGGTGGCCATCATGTCCGTGCTGGAGATGGCCAGGAGGACGCAGGGCCTTGGCCTTCCTATCCTGGCCGTGGCCTTCATGCTGTACGGGAGGTACGGAGACCTGCTTTCGGGGCCCTTTTACCACAGGGGCTACAGCCTCGCCCGGATGGTCACCTACATCTACAGCCTTGAGGGAATACTGGGGACTCCCATAATGGTGTCCGCAACCTATGTTTTGATCTTTGTGGTGTTCGGCGCCTTCCTCCAAGCCTCGGGCTGCGCGCAGTTCTTCGTGGACATGGCCTACGCAATGGCCAGCAAGACCCGGGGTGGCCCTGCAAAGGTGGCGGTCCTTGCCAGCGCGCTCTTTGGCACCATATCGGGCACATCGGCGGGGAATGTGGTGACTACCGGCTGCTTCACCATACCGCTGATGAAGAGGGCCGGTTACCCGGCGGACTTCGCCGGGGCCACAGAGGCTGCCGCCTCCACGGGGGGACAGATAATGCCGCCCATCATGGGAGCTGGCGCCTTCATCATGGCGGAGATCCTGGGAGTGTCCTATCACCGCATAATCATGGCTGCCACCATCCCGGCCATCCTCTACTTTGCCGCCATCTACTTCATCGTTGACGTGGAGGCCAAGAGGAGGGGACTCGCCAGCACCCCCTCGGAGAGAACCCTCCGGGATGTCCTCAGGCACGCCTACCTCTTCCTCCCGGTGATAGTCGTCTTCTACCTCCTGGCCTTTGCCAAGGTTTCCATCATGCGGGCGGGACTTGTCGGGATCATCACGTGCGTAGCGGTGAGCTGGATTAACCCCAGGTTCCGGATGGGGCCTAGGGAGGTTGTGAACGCCCTGGCCACCGGAGCCCGGAACTGCACTGGCATTATAGCCACGTGTGCGGCGGCAGGAATACTCCTAGGTGTGGTGACCCAGACAGGTCTTGGTGTCAAGTTCGCCAGCATCATGGTGCAGCTCTCGGGTCATAGCCTGTGGCTGGCGCTGGCACTGGGGATGGTTGCCTCCTTAATCCTGGGAATGGGACTGCCTACAACGGCGGCCTACGCGATAGCTGCGTCCGTCATCGCGCCGGGTCTGGAGAACATGGGGCTCCACCCCATACAGGCTCACCTCTTCGTGTTCTACTTCGCCTGCGTGTCCTCCATAACCCCGCCTGTGGCCCTGGCTGCCTATGCTGGCGCCGCCATAGCCGGGGCCAAGCCCATGGCCGTGGGATGGAAGGCGCTCAAGATGGGGGCCGTGGCCTTCATTGTGCCCTACATGTTTGCCTTTGGGCCAGCGCTCCTCATGATGGCGCCTGTGTGGAAGATCATCATGGCCGTGGTCACGGCCATGGTTGGGGTGTACGCGCTGTCACTGGCAGTCGGCGGGTGGTACAGGGGTCTCTTACGCATGCCGGAGAGACTGGTGTTCTTTCTTTCCGCCCTGCTGCTCATGCAGTCATGCTCAGAGACGGATGTGGTGGGCCTGCTATCCTTCGGGTTCATGCTTTTCATAAGGCACCTCGCCAGCAAGGCAAGCGCCTAGAGTATCCCCGGAAACGGCGCTGGAACTCCGGGCTGAGTCCCTCGCGCAGGCCTTCTGGCCCAGGGCCCGGGATCGTTCTCGGGCCGTAAGAACCGCGTCCATCACCGCCGCCCTCACCGATGCCCGTTCCATGGAGTGAAGCCCCGCTATTGCCGTTCCCCCGGGTGAGGTTACCATGTCACGGAGCTGGGCTGGGTGAAGGCCGCTCTCCAGCACCATCCTGGCGGAGCCCAGGGCCGTCTGAGCCGCCATTTCCAGGGCGGCCTCCCTTGGAAACCCCATGTAGACCCCCGCGTCGGCCAGGGCCTCAATGATGAGAAACATGAAGGCGGGGCCGCTACCGCTGAGGCCGGTCGCGCCGTCCATCATCTCTTCATTCACCTGGACCATGCGACCCAGGCCTCCCAGGAGCCCCCGGGTGGTGTCTATGTGGACAGCGCCGGCATGTCTGCCTGTGCTGAAGGCCAGCATGCCTTGGCCGATGATGCACGGAAGGTTTGGCATGGCTCGTACCAGGGGCACAGGCCTTGGGAGCCTTGTCTCAAGGCTTGCCGTGGAAATGCCCGCTGCTACGGAGATCAGTAACTGTCGCTCAGATACGATAGGACCTATCTCTTCAAGCACCTGGGGGACGTTCTGCGGTTTCACTGAAAGCACCAGGGTCTGGGCTTGGCTCGCCAGGCACCTGAGGTCAGGGGCGGCCCCAAATCCCCGCTCGCGGGCTCGGGTCATCCTCTGGGGGGCGGGGTCGTATATCACCACATCGCTGGGGCTGAGGATCTCCCTTAGCACCCAGCTGTTACACAGTGCCTCTCCCATGACCCCAAACCCCATCAAACCCACCTGCGTTCTCACTGGACTGCCCTCCCTAGGATGACTTGTCCCGGGGCAAATAGAAAATCGCCCCGTCAGGGGCGATTTTACCGCGGTACCACCCTGCTTACCCGGTAGTCCCGGGCAGCTCATGAGCCGCCACTTCCGAGCGGCCTTCCCTGTAACGGTGGAACTCCGGCTCCGCTTAATCGGCAGTGCCGCTTTCGCGGGCAGGCTCCAGGGCGGGTTTCGGCGGCCGGGATGGCATGCCTTTCAGCCTTGGGCACGCTCTCTTGGCATTCCCTGGGGCCTACTGTTCCCCATCATCACCAGGTGCTCTATGTGTTGCCACTCATTCTAGCAGACCTTGACTCCAGGATCAAGCACCTAACAGGGGCGGTCTAACCCACTTCCTTGGATGCCTCCGCAACTGCTTCCTGCAGTATCGCCATCATCTGATCAACGAGATCCCTGGTCATGGTGAGAGGCGGGCAGATTAGGATGGCCCCGCCGAATGCTCCAACCCGGAAGATAGCGCCCCTCTGGGCTGCGGTCTCCACCACCTTGGCTGCGGTAGGCACGCCCGCAGAGAAGGCCTCCCGGGTTGCCTTGTCCTTGACGATCTCCAGGGCGTACATCATACCCTTTCCCCGGACTTCCCCGACTATGGGGTAGTCCAGGAAGTCCTGGAGCCTCTCCATTACGTAGGGTTCCATGGCAGCGGCCTTGGCAGCGAGGTTCTCCCGTTCAATGATGTCCAGGTTGGCCAGGGCCGATGCGGCACAGGTGGGGTGGCCGCCGTAGGTCATGCCGTGCAGGAACATGGTTTCTTGCAGCACGTCTGCTATTTCCCCGGTCATCACCGCGGCCGCAATGGGGAGATAGCCGCTGCTGAGGCCCTTGGCCATGGTCATGATGTCCGGCTCCACGCCCCAGTGCTCGACGGCGAACATCCTCCCGGTCCTGCCAAAGCCGGTAATGACCTCATCGTCTATGTAGAGCACATCATACTTCCTGCATATCTCCCAAACCATTGGGATGTACTCGGGTACAGGGGTGGCATAGCCAGAGGCCGACCCCTGCACTGCGTCGACGATGAAAGCGGCGACTGTCTCAGGCCCCTCCTCGAGAATGGCCCTTTCCAGCGCCATGGCGCACTCGATGCCGCAGGAGGGGTACTCTCTCCCGCAGAAGCAGCGATAGCAGTGGCAGTTGGGTATTCTCACGAAACCTGGTACCAGGGGCTCGCACATGGCCCTGTAGGCCTTGTCCCCGGCGGCGCTGGTGGCCCCCATAGTCATCCCATGGTAGGACTGGTTGCGGTATATGATCTTGTGCTTAAGGCCCTGGCCCCGCATCCTATGGTAGATCCGGGCTATCTTGAAGGCGGAGTCATTGGCTTCAGAGCCAGAATTGCAGAAGTGGGACACGGAGAGCCTGCCCGGAGTGATTTGGTCTATTCTCTCCGCCAGCTGGACCGCGGGCAGGTTTGTGGAACCGAACATGTGCCAGTACTCTATGTCCTCTAGTTGCCTGGAGATGGCCTGGGCTATTTCCTTCCGCCCGTGACCCACGTTGGTAACCTGCAGTCCTGCCATGGCGTCGATGTACTTGTTCCCGTGGATGTCCCAGACGTGGCAGTCTTCGCCCCGGACAATGATCCTGATGCCCTCCTGGCGAATGCGTCCCAAGTGTGCCATGGAGTAAAGCAAGTGCTTCTTCGCGTTGTCAAGAACCTTGTTCGACATCTCGCTAGCCACATTGGCACCCCCTCAGGTTGTGTGGCTCCCATTGCTTTGCGATGGCAGCATGAACGAGGCCAGAGAACTGAGAACCTTTCAAGTATCCTGATCCATTCGTCGTGCCTTGGCTTTATCCTTCGAATTATCGCCTTGCGGATCTTTACGGGAGCTCAGGACTGATCTCCTGATGGCTGCCAGGGCGCCCACGAGCAATAGGGCGGCCAGGAATAGCGGCCACGAGAGGGGCCGTGGGGTCTCTCCTGAGTCCTCCTGGGCTTCTTGATCTTCATGGATGAGGGTCCCCGCCTTGGCCAGGTTGCCCTGGGCGTCTTCAAGGTTCACCGAGAACAGGGGGTCCTTTCCAGGAGGCACCTGTTCAATAAGGTATTCCATGGAGGTACGGTAAGGGTCCAGGTAGGCCAAGCGCTGTTCCAGGATTACATGCTGCGTGCCTCCGTCCTCGTACCACACCACTATGTGGAGAGCGGCCATATCGCCGTCCGGGTCTTCAGCATCAATGACAAGGTAACGGTAGGAAGGATCACCCTCAACGGGCTTGAGGAACGCCTGGTGGATAACGGGGGACTCGTGGGGCACGTCTGCGAGGGGCATCAGGCTTTCCACCCATCTCTGGAGGGGTGCGCTCAACCTTGACTCCCGGAGGTTGCCATGGATGCGTCTCAGCGCCTCCCGGTCCCCGGTTTTATTGCCGTGAAGGGCCAGGTGATAGAGGGCCTCCGGCGCCGCCAGGTGAGCCAAGGGAGCATCGTCCTTCCCTTCCGTGTCCAGGAGCCCTTGCCAGGCGGCTGCTGCCTCAGCGGACCTGCCCAGGCCTTCCAGGGCCCGGGCCCGGTAGAGGGCCAGCGCGGCCTGGGATGCGGCTCCCGTCTCATCCAGGGTGGCAAGAACCTCCTCGTGCCGCCCCTGGGAGAGCCACTCCTCCCACTGGGTGGCCCTGCCATCCAGGTCTAGGGCAGCCTCGGCGAAGGGCAGGAGCCCCCTGGTGTCATAGAATACATCAATGTCAGCGCCAGGCTCGAGGTCTCGCCACTCCCAAACCAGGTCCTGGCCTTCGAATCGGAAGTCGCCTGGCTGGACCCGGCGGATCTGGTAGGGGAGAATGCCCTCCATCACCAGGGTGACCCGGGCGTGGCCGATGGGGCCCATAAAGGTGCCCCCGGTGACCAGTACGTAGCCGGCCAGGGCCTCACCGTTGGACCATTGGGTGTTCTTCACCCAGTAGGTGTTTGTCACAGTCCGGGTCTGCCCCGGTGAAAACTCGACCTCCCAGGTGTGCCATGAGGGGTAGTCGATGTCCCGGGGCCTGCTTTCAGGAACGAGTCCCTTTTCCAGCGCTACATGCACCTCCTGGCCATCGACGAGGGTCTTGAACTCGTGGAGCCCGAGGTCGTCCCGGAATTCCTCGCGTCCCTCTCCTGGCCCCGGCTGGGGGAAGCCCATGAGAACGGTGGTGTTGGGGCCTTGGTTCCGGAAGGTAAAGGAGGCTTCCACGAAGGAACAGGTGGGGGTGACCCTGATGGTGACCTCTTCCGCGGCCATCTCCACCTGGGTGCTATAGATAGGCTGCACGCTTTCACCCACCCTCCCCAGGCTGGCGTCATTGGCGAGGGCGCTGTGAGGTGTCAAGATCAGGAGCGCTACCACGAGACACCGCTTGATTACGGGCATGACTACTCCTCCCCAAGGGATTCCTGCCAATAATGACGCGAGTGGCCCGGGATATGTTTCGCCGGAGGGCTATAACCCCTCAGCGTGTTATAGCCAAGCTGAGGCTGCCCGCCAGCAGGGTGCTGTGGTAGGTGAGGAAGCGCCATCCACCCACGAAGATGGGGAGAAGGTGTGAGGGGATCAGGGGAGAGAACACCGAGGCAAGGCCCAACTCGGCCATACCGCTGCCTCCTGGCAGGGGGGTGTAGGAGACTATGAAGAAGAGTACTACCTGTCTTGTTAGTACCTTGACAAGAGGCACGCTTAAGCCAAGTCCTTCGAGAATCACCGGGCCCAGGCTGAAGAAAAGCGCCCAGGACGCGAGGGTGTAAAGGGCTAGCATGATGGTGCCACGCAGGTTGCCCGTTCCGAATACCAGGTGCAGGCTGCGGCCGAACCGCCTTGCCTCCTGGGAGGCTCGTCCTGCCGTTGCCCTCGGGTCGTGAGACCGCAGCAACCATCTAAGGGCTGGGGTTGACACCATCCAGGCGGCGGCTCTCTCTACTACCCCGGGCCTTCCCAGGATGTACAGGAAGGCAGATATCGCTGCAATGGTGGAGGCAACGGCCACATACACCAGGATGTTGACGCCAGAGGGGAGGTTCACCTGAGAGCGAAAGGCCATGAGTATGAAGGGTACGAATACCGCGAAGAAGAGCAGTGTGAGAAGGGAGCGGGTGGCTGCCACCGCCATGCCCTTGTTCACCGGCACGCCTAGGCGATACAGGAGGTACACCAGGGTTGGGGGGCCTCCCGAGGTGAAAGGGGTGATGCCGCCCACGAAGCCTGAGGCCAGGTTCACTCGCATGGCCCTGGCAAGGCCGAGTTCATATCCCATCATGGCTAGTATGGTCCGGGTTCTCTGCCCTTCAACGATCCACAGCGCCAGGACCACCCCCAGCCCCAGCGACAGGAAGGCCGGGGATAACCTGCGCAGGCCCTCCCAGGTACGCTCGTCGGCCGTGAGAAAGATGACAAGCCCGAGGCCCAGCCCGCTCAGAGCCAGGGAGAGGGCTAGTGACTTGAAGCTGAAACGGGATTCTGGTTCTCCGGCCAGGCTCATCGCCCCCATTGAAAAGATCACCACGGGAGCCGTGGCGATCTCTTTTGGAGTAGTAGGGGGTGGTCCCTTTATCTACATGCTTCGTATTCGGGTTTCTTATCATTCCAAATGTGGTCGGCGAAACGCTGCCACCCGCAGGCGTAACCGCTGAGCTGGTGCGCGAAGGCATCCGGGTCATGTCTTACGTCCTTCTGTGTCGAGTAGGCTCCAGCCTCCTTCACGATCTCCGCCAGGGCGTCGGGATTGTCAATGAGGGGGCACGGTCTCAACATGTTGGTGCTGAAGGGCTGTCTCTTCTGGTAGGCCTTCATCAGTGGTGAGACCAAGGCCTCCTTCAATGTGACATCCCTGATATTGCAGGTGGCGTAATGGACAAAGGCACAGGGTTCCACATCGCCGGAGGCGTTGATGTGGAAGTAGCGCCTCCCCCCGGCTATGCAGCCCTGGCTTGCCTCCCCATCATTCCAGAAGTCAACCAGGAAGATAGGCTTGGTCTGGCGGAATTCGTGTATTCTCTGGTACATCCACGCGCGCTGGTCAGGGGTGGCCATGTACTCTAGATCCACGTCGCCGCCCACAGGCACGTAGGTGAAGAACCAACCCAGGGCGCACCCCTTTTGGACCATGAGGTCAATGAACTCCTCGCTGCCGATCTCCTCAGTGTTCTGCCGGGTGTAGGTTGCGGAGAAGCCGTACACAACGCCGGCCTCTCTCAGGATATCCATGGCCCTGATTACCTTCTGGAACACGCCTTTGCCCCGGCGCTGGTCGGTGGAGTCCTCCAAGCCCTCCAGGCTTATGGCGAAGGTTATGTTTCCTGCCCTTACCAGGTCCTCCGCAAACCTCTCATCGATGAGGGTGGCATTGGTGTATATGTGGAAACACAGGTTCTGGTGCTTCTGTGCCAGGGACATGATATCGTCCTTCCTGATGAGCGGCTCGCCGCCGGACATGACTATCAGGTAGATGCCTAGTTCTTCTGCCTCGTCCATCAGGCGGTCCAGGGTTTCGTAGTCCAGCTCAGCCTCTCGCTGGTAGTCGCCGGCCCAGCACCCTTTGCACTTGAGGTTACACCGCTCGGTGGGATCTATGAGGATTGTGAAAGGCACGGAAACGCCAAGCCTTTTTGCAGCCTCGTTCTGTTTAGGGATCCCAAGCAAGGATGCGTTAAGAAAGAAGTTCACCGCAAGCCTTTCCCTCACTCTTGGGTGGGTCTGCGTGAGGAGGCGCTCAACATACCTGTACCAGTTGCCATCCTTGTCTTGGAGAACCCTACGCACGTTGGAGATGTTCTCCTTATGGTGGGCTTCTTTTGCCACACGGTCTGCGATCTCCAGAAGTAGGGGCAGGTTCTTCATGGGGTCCCGCGCCACGTACCTGATGCTTTGCTCGAGGACTTTCTCGCCCAGGTAGGATTGGGCAAGATTCATGACGGCATCACCCCTCTGTCTAATAATATGCGAGAAGGGACAGGTCCCATTCCCTATTCTGTGAATTATGCCCAAGTTACTTAGATTGTACCACCCAAAAAACCAATCAATCAAGGGGGGCGAGATGACGTGCCAATGACCGTACCTGACGTCCTCCCCGCTAGGCACCCTGTAATGCAGGAGGGATTCATCCTGTTCAAGACAACCCTACGCGGTTTTTCGCAGGATCTCCGGGTATCTAGGCTACGTACTGATGCCTGGGCCGAGCGTAGTTGACGGTCTTGTAAGGCGCTGTACACGTAGTCTACGCGGTACTCTTCGATTCTCTGCCTAGCCTGAACGGGGCCTTCACAGGTCGTTGTGCCATACCTCTTCATACTTGAGGCCCTGGTGATATCGATTCAAGTGATTTGCGCGGGTGAAAGGCTCCTGGCACGCACATTCCCGAACGGGTTACTCCCTGCCTTGATCCAGTTCGTGAAGGTGTCTACTGGTGAACTAGCGGCAAGTGCCGCTCACCAGGATGGTCTCCTTGGGCTCTTGGCCACGAAGCCCTCTGGTTTCGTTGGAAGTCTTCTGAAGGGCCCGTATATACGTCCTCTGTGATATGGGTCGCGCCCAGGGTGCTCGCCAGTGGGACCTTGAGGCGTAGTCAATCACTTTTATGACTTGGGGTCCCGTAGTCCCCCAGGTCAACGAATGTGACATCTGGTGTCCGCCGCGGGCAAAGTGCAGTCTCGCTAATCCCGTGGCGTCATCATATCTTCCTATCTTGCTTGCCCTCGTAGGACCGCCAGCACGATCTCCAGATTCTGTTCCGGGCCTGCCCCTCTTCTGAAGTTTTCTTTCCTATCGCTCCCTAGGTTATCTCAACCCGGGAGGTCCTTAACCATCCAATTGTCTCACCTTAGGTAAAGCACCCCAGATTCACAAGGTTTGCCACAGGCTAGTAAACTGGCTGGTAGCATGCCTCTTAAAACCCGTACCTGGCGTATTCCCAGCAACTCCAGGATGCCCCCGATTTGATATAATCTCTGCAGAAGGGTCCGAAGGGGGCTTCGGTATGGGGAAGAAGATTATCCGGTTTGGGGTGTCCATGGAGGCCGACCTCTTAGAGAGGTTTGATGGGCAGATTGGCCGGAAGGGGTATGGGTCAAGGTCAGAAGCCATCAGGGACTTGGTCCGCAAGAGTCTCATACATGAGGGCTGGGAAGCAGGGGAACAGGAGGTTGCGGGTACCATCACCCTCCTTTATGACCACCACGTCCGGGGCCTCAGTGAACTCCTCACCCGCCTCCAGCATGACTTCACGGGTTCCTTCGTCTCCACCATGCACGTGCACATGGACCATCACAACTGCCTCGAGGTCATAGTGGTAAAGGCCAAGGCCAAGGAGGCGCGGGCCCTTGCGGACCTCCTCATCGCCCAGAAGGGTGTGAAACACGGAAACCTCACGGTGGCTTCATCTCGGGACGTGCTATAGAGTGCCTGAGAATCTAGGAGGGGTGGAAGGAATGTCGCTACAGGAGATGGCCTCCTGGCTGCTGGATGAGGGGCGCTCAATGGTGGCGTTTACCGGTGCCGGTATGAGCACTGAATCCGGTCTGCCTGACTTCCGGTCCAGCTCGGGGCTGTGGCGGGGGAGGGACCCTATGAAGGTTGCCTCCATATGGGCATTGAGGTCTGACCCTGGGGACTTTTACGACTTTTATCGAACCCGTCTTGACTCCTTGCGAAAGGCCATGCCCAACAGGGGGCACCACGCGCTGGCTCGCATGGAGGAGATTGGCGTGCTAAGGTGTGTCATCACCCAGAACGTGGACGGTCTTCACCAGGCGGCGGGCTCCCGTCGTGTCGTGGAACTCCACGGGAACCTGAGGCATGCCCGGTGTGTGTCTTGTGGCCAGCGCTACCCCATTGAGGCCGTGTCAGAAGCCTCTTCCATCCCGCGCTGCGACCGCTGTCACGACCTGGTCAAGCCCGGTGTGGTCCTCTTCGGGGAGTCTTTGCCCTCCAGAGCCTTGGAGGAGGCCTTCCAGGAGGCCAAGGGTTGCGGGCTGCTCATGGTGATAGGCTCATCACTAGAGGTTTCCCCGGCAAACATGTTGCCGGGGACGGCCAAGGCATCTGGCGCCAGGCTGGCTGTAGCCAACCGTACGCCCACGCCCGCCGACGGCATGGCGGACTACGTCTACCGCGATGAGGCTGGGGAGGTGTTGTCTCGCCTCCTGGGGTTCCTAGAGGGATGACCGGGAGCCAGGTACTAGCCCCTGGCCCTGTGGGCTATACGACTGGCCGCTGCCGCGGCTATGGCTGAGATGAGGTCGTCCAGGAATGTGTTGACTGGGGAGTGGGTATTGCTGTTTACCTCCCCAATTATCCCGGGCTTGACCTTGTCCAGGTAGCCGAAATTGGTGAAGCCTATGGAACCATAGATGTTCACAATGCTCAGGGCCATGATCTCATCGATCCCGTAGAGGGGTTCGTCCTCCCTAAGGAAACTCAGCACAGGTTCCTCCAGTAGGCCGCTCTCCGCCAGCTGGTCCAGGCATATACCCGTAAGAAGGGCGTTTTGGACCTCTCGCTTCTCCAGGACCTTTTCCACCGCTTCCATGCAGTGATCCATGCTCAGGTCCGGGTAGTGGATCTTCTGCAGGCAGAACACGACTTCAGCAATGGACTCGAGGGCTACACCCCTCTGGGCAAGTCGCCTGATTGCCATATCCTTCATGCTAGCGCACGTAGGCGCAGGTTTATTCAATTGATTCACCCCTTGGAACACTTCGACCTAAACGGGGGTGTTCCTCCCCGCTAGGTCTCCCGGGGGTGTCAGGACCAGACGTCCACCTCTCGCTCTTGGCCTCCTACGATTGTGACCACCATCATGTTGGGCATGCATACGATGACCTGCCCTGGCCGGGAGATCCACCCGGTGTTGGAGCAGATGTGATTGGGGCACATGTGGTCCGGCAACCTAAGCACCCTGACCCGGCCACCCTGTACCTCAATGTTGGCCACACCCCCAGGCAGCTGGATGGGAACCAGCAGGGCATCGCCGGAGACCTCCAGGTCGAACCTGGCAACCTCCTGTTTTCCTACCTCCACCACCACTTGGCCCGTCCCCGTTGCCTGGGCTGGCACCCTCACCAGGACAAATGACAGGGCTATGGCGAGCACAAGCAGGGCAATCAGCATCTTGTCGCCCTTGGTCATGATGGGTCCTCCTCAAGCCTACCGCATACCTCTCGGGTCATGGGGTTCAGCCTGGCAGTGTGATGGCCTCCGTGGGGCATGCCTCGGCGGCGTCCTGGCAGCATCCTGCGCTGTCGCAGTCAGCGTCATCCTTGACGATAGCGTGTTCCTCGCCCATTTCGAAGACCTCAGGACACATATCTGCGCACAGCCCGCAGGCTATGCACAGGTTTGGGTCAACTACAGGTTTAGCCATTAGGTGTCACTCCCCGATCGTTGAGTTTCCCCATAGATTCTATCCTGAGGCGCAGGGTCATAGCAACTAGCATGCTTCTAGGTCTAGGAACTGGTAGGCGCTCGAGATGACATCACCCTCTGGGTGATTCGGAGCCCTGCATAGCCCACCAGGAGGGCCAGCGGTGTCACTAGCTGGGTTAGGGTGAAGAAGCCTATGCCGTGGGCCTCACTCTGAAGCACAGGCCAGATGAGAGGGTTCTCTCTGAACGTCTCCTCCACCACCGCCCTGAGTATTGAGTAGTTGATGACGAACCTCCAGAACAGGCTGCCCTCGGTGTGTGGCAGCCGGGAACTCCGGGCGTGCAGCACCAGCAGGGCCAGGCCGATTGCCACTCCATAGAGCTGGGCGGGATGCCGGGGGAAAGGGAGGGCTGTGGCAGTCCTTCCCAGGACCTCCCCGTTAAAGATGTTTCCTATTCTAACAAGAGCATATCCCAGGCAAACCCCGGGTACCACCAGGTCAGATCCGGCCAGGAAGAGCCTGAGATCCCTCCTGAGGACAATGAGGCCTGTAAGAAGCCCACCCAGGAGGGCGCCGTGGAAGGAGAGCCCGCCGTGATCAATGCGGATGACCTCCCAGAGGTTATCCCTGAACATGCCCCAGGTGGTCGCAACGTACATGAGCCGGGCTCCAACCACCCCTCCGAGGACCACCCAGAGGGCAGTGCTAAGGAGGGCATCGCCATCAATACCCTTTCTTTTTGCCCCAGCATTGAGTAGGATAACGCCTGCCAATACGGACAGTGCCATCAAGAGGCCATACCAGCGTACCTCAAGGGGGCCGAGGCTGAACGCAACGGGGTCAAGACCGAGATCCAAGGGTATCACTCCTCAAAGAGCGGCTTTACCAGGACTATTGTAGCGGTTTGCCAGGGCGAAGTAAAGGGGGCGACTTGCATCAACCAAAAGGTACTCGAAATGAGGTCATTGCATCAAGCCTTCTAAGATGCGGCTACAAAGAAAGGCCTCAGGGAAGGAGGCGTAACTGCGGGAGGAAAACCTATTCCGAAGATGTAAAGAGGGCTCTCAAAAAGATCTGGGCCATCTTAGACTTCCCTTCCGGCAAACGGCTTGTCCCCTTTATACCGGAGGTTGTTCCAGTACTTGAGAGTTTTGGTGAGTTGACCCTTAAGGAAGAGACCCGGGCCAAGATTTTTGGTATCAGCTCGGCCACGGTCGACCGGCTACTGAGGCCCGAAAGAACAAGACTTGAGTTAAGGGGGCGGACCGGTACTAAACCCGGCTCCCTCCTGAAAAACGACATCCCCGCCAAGACCTTCGCCGATTGGAACGACACGGAGCCTGGGTTCTTGGAGATAGACCTTGTGGCTCATGACGGTGGAAGT
>JBFMCS010000028.1 GCA_040754315.1 Bacillota bacterium | reverse complement strand
GGCGGGTTTCCCCGGTATCTTTGTCAACTATGGGCACGGTTTGGCCCGCCCAATCTACAAACAGCTTTTCACCGGCCTTGTGTACCTGGCGCATGGAAACATCGATCTGGACGCGCCACTTGTGATAAAGATCGCACAACCAACTGTACTGGTAACCGTCAGGGCATTCCCGTTTGTACTCCGCCCATAGAAGCTCCAACGTTACTCCCTTTTTCCGAAGCTCCTTATGGATGTAGGCGAAATCCGGCTGGTTCCCCATAGGGCGCTTCTGCCTGCTGGGGAAGAGCAGTTCCTCGAGGTCATCGTCACTCATGTCCTCGGGTAACGGCCAGGAAAGTCCGGCCAGTCCTGCTCTAGTCAAGTGGTCCTTGACCGTACTGTGGGAGATGTGAAGGCTTCTGGCGATCTTCCGCATGGCCAGACCCTTCTCCCACCTGAGACGTAGAATCTCTCTTGTTTTGCGCATAAACAGCCTCCTCGAAAGTTTTTTCGACCTTTCAGCCGATAAGAGCGGTTTTCGCCATCGGCTTTCAAAACCTTCGAGGAGTTCCCCAATTGCTTAGCAGATTGTTCCTTTTCTGGGAGCTAAACAGGTGGTCGACTGATCCGGAATAGGTGGTCGCTCTCTAGCGGAATGAATGGTCGGTCGAAAACGGAATGGGTGGTCGATCTAGACCGGAATATGCACCCTTGCCTCCTGGATACAACCGCTTCAAGAAGTTCCTATGGCCTCATTCTGCCCATATTCCCCTATAAGGCTGAACCAACACAACCTTCTCCAACCATAAATTTCCTTCGCATTGCTCTTTGGCCGCTTGCCCCCTATAAAGACCTCAGGTTGGACCTTTCCGCGGAAGCTCCAGGTTCCAGGGAGCGGCCTGACCGTCGCAACGTGTTTGCTGCCATCGAAGGCGCACCCCAAGGCCCGCAGGCGGGGCGAGTCACGAGGACCGGAAGCTGTGCCCCACGCTCCATGTGCGCGCAGGATGCCTTCTGGGAGTCGAAGGGCGCCACAGAACGGGGGAGGCGGGGGAGACTAGAGGTAGGTTCAGTCGAGAAGAATACAGAAAAACCCGTTGACACAGGGCCGGGCGATACTCTTGGCGCGGCCCCGTGCTTTTTCAAACACGCATCTTATGACGACGGGTTAACCTAATAAGGGAGAAGGGTTGATCCTATCTGGTAAAAAATGGTATAGTGGATACAGAACGACGAGCCGGGGAGGTGCGGGCGGTGAAGAAGGAAAGGTCCGACTTCCGGAGGATCATGAGGGCCAGGCTGCGGAAAATCCCCGGATTAGAGCATGCCTTCGTCTTTGGGTCTGGGCCGGCCGTAAACCTCCTTCTAGTCGGGGATTTTCCCCCTGGAACTGCAGCCCACGCCGCGGCGGACCTGGAGAAAGTCACGGGCCGGCAGGTCAACTGCGTGGCCTCCACGAGCGGAGAAATCCAGGACCGCCTGCGAAGGGGGGACCCCTTCGTGGGGGCTGTTCTCAATAAACATTTCAAGGTTTACGGGGATGCCCGCGGGGTAGATGCCCTGTTCGGTAGTGGGAACCCAGGTAAAAGGGTCCCCGGATGCCTTCGGGGAACGGCCGGCCTGTAGCCCTCCCGAGGGCATCCCCGTTCCCTTGGGGGAAGGGTCCCCCTGCATGGAGCCGTGGCTATCACCACATAATAAGAGGAATCTAGGATTTGGGGGGGTTGGGAATGGAGAGCCGGGCAACGGTTAGTGCGTTGTCAGGTGAGGTCCCCGTGCCTGGGATGCGTAGGGGCAGGGGGAGAAACTGGACGCCCGAGGAGGATAGGACCCTTCTCTGGCTGGTTGATCAAGTGCGGGAATCACCCGAACCAGTCAATGTTACCGCTGCCCTCCAGGAAGCTGCTGGCGCCCTAGGAAGGACGCCGGTGGCGGTAAGGGCCCGTTACTACCGGTTGGCTGGAGACAATGGAGAACCCAGCCCACGAGTCAGGCGCAGGCGCCAGGACCCTGGAAACCAGCGGGAACCTTTCCTGGAGAACCTGTCGGGCTTCCTGGGAAAGGCCAGAAAGGTCGAGGAACTTGATCTGGAGGGCTTTGTCAAAGGACTTCACACGATTGCCTCGCTGGCCGCCAAGGCAAGTGCCGCGCCTGGCATCACCAGGGAGCTGGAAGCGCTGAGAGAGGAAAAGGCCAATCTGGAGGCTAAGGTAGGGCTCTACGAGGAACAAATGGCCCGGATGAGGGAGCAGTATGAGACCTTGGACTATCTTGTAAAGGAGTTCATTAACCTAAGCAGCGTTGACAAGGTGACATCCCTGGGCGACTTCGGGAGACGGCTGAAGTACCAGGTAGACCAGTTTGGCACTGTCATGAAGGTTGAAAGGGTCTAGCCCATGGAAGGCACTGGGGCCCCAGGAGGGGCCCCAGGCATGCTCCAGGTGCTGACGCCTATCTTCGACCCCACGTTTTCGGTCGAGCTACGGGTTAAGGCCCGGGCAAAAGGCCCACGACGCGGTAAAGAAGGCAAGGCAGCATGTGGAGGAAGGCTTCCTTATCAGCCTACTCTCCACATACCCGCAACTTCGTCAACCTTGCCGAACCGCCCGGTGCGGACCCGCATGCCGGGTGGTGTGGGGGGACGGGGGCTAGCCGCCCCCTCCTACCCGATCTCATGCTACTTCACCGGGTAACGGCCCGGCGCCAACGCCTTCCAACTCCGGTTCCAGGCACTAGGATACACCATCCCCCACCACTTTTGCCTGATGACTCCCTACATCCTGGCCGTGGAGGGGGTTTCAAGGCAGCGTGCCCGGGCTCCCAGATACGTCGGATCCCTTCCTGCAATGACATAGGAGAGCGAGGTGGGCCTACAGGTCCTCCTCTCCCTGGATCTCCTGCCCCAAAGCGAGACGGGACGCCTCCTTGGCCACAATCCTGTAAAGGGGGGCCAGGACATCCGTGAGTTCCTCCTTACCAAGGGAGACTGGACAGGGGCTGAGCCCTTTGAGCAAGGCTTCCGGCACCGCCGGTGGCACCATTCCCAGTTTGAACCCGGCCACCTGGGGTCCGGTGTTCCAGAATGCCCCTAGGCATTCCTCCAGAGGGGAAAGACCCTGGGACAGGGCATCCGGTATGCTCTCTCCCTCAATCCCGCCGCCCCCTCGGATGCTCCTCAGCTCCTCTATGACCTCATCCTTGGTCTTCCCCCGGAGGGCAAAGAGGAGGAAGGGTTCCTGATCGAAGGACTCCGCCAGTATGTAGAAGACCGCCGCTATGTGTTTACAGGGGCTGGCCCAGTCAGGACAGGAGCACTCCATATCCAGTTCCCGGCTGGAAGTGGGAAAGAGGGGTTTCCCCACCTTGAAAAAGACCTCCTCAATCTCCTGGGGCACCTCCCCTGCCAGCAGATTTGCCATGAAGAGCGCCTTTTCGGACATGGCCTTGAAGACTTCGGCCCAGCCAGGGGCGGGCAGAGGGGCCACGCGGACCTTGACTGAGTAAGGGTGTGCCCTGGTCCCCTGCACCGTGGCGGTGATGAGCCCGGGCTTTACCTCCAGGTCCATCACCTGCCCGCTGCGGGCATAGGACCGCCCCCGGGCCATCCTGGCAGCCATCCCCAGTCTCTCAAGGACAGACAAGAACCGCCCTGACCACCAGGATTCCCCTATCTTGCCCCGGCGGCTCTTGGCCTTGATGCCGTCCTTGGCCTTCCTGGGCTTGGCAGGTGTGTAGTACTCCCAATCCCGGTAGGGCATGCCCTCACCCCCTAGTCCTCCTCCACGGCCTCCTCGCCCAGGAACATGATCCTCCTAAGCTCCTCCGTGTCAAGCTCGGTAAGCCAGGCCTCACCTGAACCCAGGATCCCACTGGCAAGGTCTCTCTTGGTCTCGAGCATCTGGTCGATTCTCTCCTCCAGGGTACCCCTGCAAACGTACTTGTGTACCAGGACATTCCTCTTCTGGCCTATGCGGAAGGCCCTGTCCGTGGCCTGATCCTCAACGGCTGGGTTCCACCACCGGTCGAAATGGAACACCTGACAGGCCCGGGTGAGGTTGAGCCCGGTCCCACCGGCCTTGAGGGAGAGCACGAAGAGGGAGGGCCCATTGTCCCCCTGGAAGCGGCTGACCAGATCATCCCTTTCCTTCTTGGAGGTCTGACCGTGCAGGTACAGCACCTCCCGGGAGAACCTGCCCTCCAGGTAGGCCTTGAGCATGGTTCCCATCTGGGCGAACTGGGTGAATATCAAGGCCCTGTCCCCTGTCTCGATCACCTCTTCCAGCATCTCCTCGAGCCTTCCCAGCTTCCCTGAACGCCCCCCCAGGGCGCTGCCATCCTGGATTAACTGGGCAGGATGGTTGCAGACCTGCTTGAGCCTCATGACAGTCGCCAGTACAAGACCTTTCCGCTGGATCCCGTCCAGGGACGCGATGCCTTCCATGGCATCCTGGACAACCGCCTCGTAGAGGGAGGCTTGTTCCCGGGTGAGGTGACAGAACACCTTTGTCTCGATCTTCTCGGGAAGGTCCTGGATGATGTTCCTGTCAGTCTTGAGCCTGCGAAGCATGAAGGGTCCGATGATCTCCTTAAGAAGCGTTTGCTTTTCGTCGTTCCTGTAGCGTTCGATGGGAATAGCGAATTGTCTTTGAAAACGGCTTTCCGTTCCCAGGATCCCGGGGTTTAGGAACTCCATTATGGACCAGACCTCCGAGAGCCGGTTCTCCACTGGAGTACCGGTCAGGGCCATGCGGTGGCCGGCCTTGAGGGAGCGCACCGCCTGTGTCTGCCCGGCCCCGGAGTTCTTTGTGTTCTGGGCCTCGTCCAGGACCACCCTGCCCCAGTGTATCCTGGAGAGGAACTCCACATCCCTCAGGACCAGGGAATAGGTGGTGATGACCAGGTCTTTTTCCACGGCAGCCTCCAGGAAATCCTCGTCCTTGAGGCGATGGGGCCCGTGGTGCAGGTGAACCTGCAGGGAAGGGGCAAAGCGCTCTGCCTCCTGCCGCCAGTTCTCCATGACGGATACGGGGCACACGAGAAGCACCCGCAGGGGGTCCTGGCTCTGGGCCTTTTCGTGAAGGAGCAGTGCCAGGGTCTGAATGGTCTTCCCCAGGCCCATGTCGTCCGCGAGGCAGGCCCCCAGGCCGTAGCGGGATAGAAAGGCCAGCCACGAAACCCCTTTGGCTTGGTAGGGCCGAAGCGTTCCGTGAAACCCCGGGGGCTCCTGGAGGCATTGAAACCGCTCACTACCATCGCCCAGGGCTTCCTTGAGCCAGCCCTCGGCCCTAACCTCCCCGAGGGGTACCGGAAGCCCTTGACTGGTGCCCGCCTTGAGGCGGAGCACCTCCCTGGCGGTCATCCTCCCGTCCCAGCCGGAGGTACCAAGGAACTGGAGGATATTCTCGAGATCTGCCGGGTTCAGCTCCACCCACCGCCCACGGAGGTGGACCAGGGGGGTTTTCAATTCCACCATCTGCAGGAACTCCTCGTGGGGGACGGTGTCATCCCCCACGGCTATCTCCCAGGAGAAATCCACGAGACTGTCGAGGCCAAAAGAACCCTGGCTACCTGCCCCCGGGCTCGTCACCTTCAGCCGCAGGGCAGGCACTGAGGAGGGGCTCCTCCACCACTGGGGGAGGAGGACGGAGTACCCCGCCTGTTCGAGCAGGGGTGCATAATCCCTGAGGAACACGTAGGCCCCGGGCACGTCCAGGTCAATCCCAGCAGGCCTGGGCGTCTCCAGGGTCGCCGCCACTTGAGGGTAGAGGCGGGCGGCCCTGCCTAGGGCCTCCAGGAGTCTCTCCTGGGGGTTTTCAAAACTCCGGCCCAGGCACTTCAAGACATCCCGAGTTGCCCACACCGCCTGGGCCGGGATGAGGAGGCTGGGGTCGTCCCTGGCTTGAAGCAGGAATTCCAGGTGCCAGCCTGAACTTTCTGGATCCCCAGGGGCGCTGAGCCTCAGGCACAGCCTCAAGGGATCCGCCGGGCCTTCCAGTGCTCTAAGCCAGGGCGCCAGTTGAGTCGCCAGCCGGGCCAGATCCTCTTGGGGAGCCTTGATCACAGGGTTTGAGTCCAGGAGTGCCCTGATCCACATCCCCGGGGCCCGAGCCCCTCCTCCCCTGGGGACCCGGATCCCCGGGGCACCCTCCAGGCACAGGCGCACCAGGCTGTCCACGGAACAGCTCAAGAAGGCATGTAGGAGGGCCATGGGAGGTGTACCGGTGCCTGGCTCCAGCACCTCCGAACGGCAAAGGGGTGGCATGGCCTCCACTAGCAGCCTGAAGCGGCAAAGGTCGTTCTCAGAATCTGGCAGGTATTTCCACGAGGCCTTGTATTCCCCGTCTTCCCGTTCAAGTGAGGGCAGGAAACGACACCGGAGTGTGAGCTCCAGCGCAAGCTTGGCTGCCTCGGACCAGAAGGTCACGGAATCCCCCAGGACGACCACCCTGGAAGACCGGGGAAGGCCTGTGAGGAAGATCACGGCGTCCCGGGCTTCGAGCCCCGCCCCTGGCACCACCCATGGACGCAACCTGGCCTCTTTGCTGGGTGTGGCAACAGGCAGTGAAGGGGAAGGTAAAGGAGAGTTGCCCAGGGAGGGTAACCTGAGCCTTACCTCCCCCGGTGTGGGGGGCACCCTAAGCCCCAGGACTTGCAGGGACTCGGCCACTTGAGGCGCCTCGCAGCAAAAGGGATGTGGTCTTGGCTTCACCGGTGGCCTGCCCTTGCCCGAGGGCCCCTCCTTGTACTTGCCGGGCTCCTCCCCCCAGAAGAACAGCGTGTTCTCATGGATCCACAGGGCATGCAGCGTTATCATCCTGGACCTCCATGGATATGCGCGCCCCTTCACCAGGAACCTGGCCGCACCTTCCTATGCACGGGGCTTCTCGGGCCAGATCCCTCCAGGTGAGATAAGGTGCACTGCGCCTGGCGAGATCTATCCCTTTCCGTATTATACAGGAAATCCTTTTGCCTGGGTGAGATCGTGTGAATAGTGGCATCCCCCTTTGCCGGGATATCGAAGACCTCCGGGCAAACCACACATCCAGGGCCAGCCTTTTTCCCGTTGTTCCCATGACTTCCCGCGCGGGCCCAAAGGGTTAATACAGCGGGTTGACGGCAAGAGGTGCAGGGACCAGGCCTCACTGGCCCGCCAAGACGGAACACCCCACGTCAATGAGATTGTCCTTCACGCATGGGAATGGCCCGTCCTGGGCGCAGGGCAATATGGTGTCCACCGCTGCGGGAAGGACACCGTATCCCTCTCCCTACGCCTCAGGATGCCGGGCGAGTTTTGACGCCGTCACAAGACAGTTCCCCCTGGCCAGGCGGGGTAACAGGACAAGGCCTCAGGCACATGAGGGTGCTGGTGGAACACCACCATAGCCCTTGTGGTAGGCGCGCTGGCTGAGTTGCCGGCAGGGAAACAGGTTGTTCACACGTCAATGGCTCCTGTTAGACGTCATGCCGGTCCCCCACGGACCTCGGCCTCTCTTAAGGATAATGGTGCCGCCGCTGGTGTTCCCGGGTTGGCGGCCTCCCGCGTCCCCTGCCGCGGACGGTTACCCGTAACGAGGAAAAGCAGGGAATTAGTTCCGCCTGGCGTATTTCATGGGCCATAGGGCGAAAGGATTCGCCCGAAGGGGATGGTGATCCGGGTGAGGCTCAAAAAGCACTTCTTGTTTAGCGTGTTACTGGCACTTCTTGTGGCATTCGGCACGTGGAGTCCAGCTTCGGCACAGGGTAGTCCCGGCGCTGGAGCTCTTTCCGAGGTTCTCGATATGATAGAGCAGCACTACCTGAAGAGCGTTGACCGGAGCGTCCTCATCGAGGAGGCCATCCAGGGTATGCTGGATGCCATTGATGACAAGTATGCCGACTACCTGCCCCCCGAGGTCTTTGAGGACCTGTTGGAGGACCTTGAGGGCTCATTTGTGGGGATAGGCGTCACCATAGAACTAAGAGACGCCCAGGTCCGCGTCATGTCCGTATTTGACGGCGGCCCGGCTTCCAGAGCAGGGATTGAACCGGGATCCCTCATACTGGAGGTAGACGGCCAGCCCCTCACCGGCATGTCACTGAACGAGGCAGCACGGCTGATCCGGGGAGACGCGGGGAGTACCGTATCCTTGAAGATCCTCCCGGAGGGCCAGCAGGAGGCCATTGTGGTGGAGATAGTGCGGGAGCTCATAGCCTTACCCACCGTGGAGTGGCGCATGCTGGAGGAGGGCGCCGGGTACGTGAAGGTGAGATCCTTCAAGGAGAGTACGCCGTCTGATGTGTACAAGGCCCTTGATGCCCTGGACAAACAGGGTATGAGGGCGGTAGTCCTCGACCTCCGCAACAACCCCGGCGGGCTTTTATCCGAGAGCGCCGAGGTGGCAGAGGCCTTCCTTTCCAAGGGTCCCCTGTTCCGGCTGGTGAGGCGTGACGGGCAGTCTCGTAGCCTTTCATCCCGAGGCACACGGCCCCCGATGCCCACGGCGGTGCTGGTGAATGGTGGCACTGCAAGCGGGGCTGAGATCGTGGCCGGCGCCATACAGGACAGGGGTACCGGCTACCTGGTAGGAACCCGGACCTACGGGAAAGGGATGATCCAGACCCTAATGACCCTTGAGACGGGCGGAGGGCTACGCCTGACTACCGCGGAGTACTTCCTTCCCTCAGGGAGATCAATAGAGGGAAAGGGACTTGAGCCGAATTATGTGGTGGAAAGGGGAATAGGAACAGTTCCTCGCGCCAGGCTCGAAGTGCTGAGAGGGCCGGACCTGGGCGTGGGGGCCAAGGGAGATGAAGTCAGGGTCCTCCAGGAGATCTTGGCCCAGATGGGCCATGACCCGGGGCCTGCGGATGGTGTGTTCGGACCCAGGACTAGACAGGCTGTCCTTGGCCTGCAGGGAACAATGGGGGTCCAGGGAACGGGGATCCTGGACGAAGCCACCAGGGAGGCCCTACTGAAGACCCTTGAGGGGCAGGCTTCACATGATCCCCAGTTGGATAAGGCTCTTGAAATCCTCAGGCATTTCCTTAATTGACCACCGGGAGACACCCTGCCGGTACGAATACCTATGACAGCGGCATCCCGAACAGGAGGTGGGCAGCGTTGCCAAGGAGCAAGAGGTGGATGGCTGTAGTGATAACCGTGGCCATGCTGGTAACGGTTATCGGGCCGGCACTGGCGTCTCCTCCTTGGGCACCGGGAAAGCAAGTGCCCAAGGAGGTTCACGAGCGGATAAGACAAAGGCTCAAGGAGAAACTCTTCCAAGATGAGGACGAGGCTCCCTGGGCAGTTACTGTCATGGCGAAGGTGATGGCCAAGGGCCTGATGATTGGGTTCCCTGACGAGAAGTTCAAACCCAATGCCAGCATCAACTACACCCAGGCTGTGGTCACCGCTCTAAGGTACGCCGAGGTAGCGTTGGAGAAGGCGCCGGAGGGCTTCGATGGATGGCCACCAGCCATTCACACGCAGGCATGGGCCATGGACTATCTCTATACTGCCCATGGGAAGGGCTGGATCGACCTGGAGAGTTTCCAGGTTAACAAGGCTGCGAGCCGTTCATGGGTGTGTTCCCTGGTGGCCCTGGCCGCCGGAGATGAGCCTGAGGGTGAGACACTGGAAGACATCCTTGAGGAGCTCCCATTCAAGGACAAGGGTTCCATTCCCGGTGAGCATGTCTGGGGCGTCTACTGGGCATGGAAAAGTGGGATAGTACAAGGCTATCCTAACGGGATGTTCCTGCCAGACAAGCCGTTGACCCGTGCGGAAATGGCTAAGATCCTGGATGGGACAGACCTGGTCCTTGGGAAGAAATCCGTGGTCCGCGGGGCATTTGTTGAGTGGGATGAGATGAACCGCACAATCACAGTGAAGCTCGAGGACGGCACGGAGAAGTCCTATCCCCTGGATGAGGACGTGAGGCTCTTTGCTGTGGGAACCGAGACTGGCCTGGCCTTCCTGGCTGTTGGGGACCCCGTCCACCTTGAGGTGAGGGACGGCACGGTGGTCCGCATCTTCGTGTTGCCCACGGATGAGGAAGACGAAGACAACTGATGGTTAGAGGTCCTCGGAACCGTTCAGGAAGAGGCCGGTGCTCTGGCCTCTTCCTGGACTTGACGAGGAACCCAAACGCTTGCGGTACCATCTTATCCCAGCGCTGCTACCTGAAGGATTCTGGTCGGATCTAGCGAAGGTATCAATATCCTGGCAAGAGAGGCATGGAAGCCCTGCACTGGGAGCCGGGCTCCCCAGGCTTCTCCCAGGCGGAGGGTTAACCGGAAAGAACAGCTATTATCCTGGATTGTTAGGGCTACACTGAGAACAGGCGGACTCGCACTGCAGGAATCGCCCACCTTAGGGGAGGGCCCCGCTCAGTGGAGGTTTCCCAGAATAGTTACGGATCTGTCTGAATATGGTATTTGGGGAAGGATATGCCTAGGGTATCGTCGAAGACACCAACGGTTCCGCCATTGAGTGGCATGCTTGTCTCCTCCGAGAGTGCCCGTCTGAATCGCCTCGGACTTGGAGCCACTTCCATCCTGGCAACAGGCTCTGTGCTCAGCTCGGGCAATCCCACTGGTATAGAGGGTGATGTTTCATGAGGTACTGGAAACTAGGTTGGTTTCTCGTGCTGGTCTTGGCTGTGGCTGTCCCAGCGGAGGCTAACGCCCTGAGCGATGTGGACGGGCACTGGGCCGAGAGAAGCATATATCACCTTGAGGCCATGAAGATCCTGGCAGGTTTCGAGGATGGGACCTTCAGGCCAGATGAGACCGTCACCCGTAACCAGTTCGCCAAGGTTCTGGTGGCCGCCTTGGGATACTCGGAAGAGGCCGGTGAAGCCATGAGGTACCCGACAGTATACCGGGATGTGCCGGCGGGACACTGGGCTAGTGGCTTCGTCCAGGTTGCTTCAGACCTTGGCTTTGTCAAAGGGTATGGAGACGGCACGTTTCAGGGAGACAGCCCCATAACCCGCGCGGAGATTACCGCCATCATGGTGCGGGCCCTGGGCCTCAAGTCTAGGGCAGAGTCCCTGCGCACGGCCTCCTTAACCTTCGCTGACGCGGTGGAAATACCTGTGTGGGCCAGGGGATATGTGGTGGTGGCGTCCTCACAGGGCGTTATCACCGGCTACGATGATGGCACCTTCAGGCCCTCGGCGCCAACCAGCCGGGCCGAGGCATCCACCATTGTGTCGCGGTTCCTTGAAGGCAGGGGACTTCACTACCAGCACTATGGGGTGCTGGCAACGGTCTTTGAAAGCAGGCTCCTTGCGGATACTGACACAGGGCGGCGCTCCTTCATCCTGGGTTGGCCCGCGAGCGTATTCAGGAACGGCCAGAGGGTAGAGCCCAAGGACCTCAGCCCGTTTGACGAGCTCTTCATGGTGGGGAAACCCGACGCCCTGGTCTTCGTGGAAGCACGGTACGTGGACGAGCTTGGCGAAGCCAGGTCCATTAACGCGCAGGCGGGTACCTTTGGGCTGCGCATAGCCACGGGTGTAACCCGCACGCTGCGGCTGGAGGAGGGTGCCAGGGTGTTCAGGCACGGCAGGGTATCCACCCTGGGCAACCTGGAATCTGGGGACAGGCTCTACGTTGTGCATTCTGCCCTCACAGGCCTGGTTCGCCTGGTGGACGCGGTGTCATTCGATGTGTCCGGGATCGTCACCGCGGTCACGGCGGATTCCCTTACGCTGTCACTGGGCAACGGGGATGAAAAGAACCTGGGCTGGGCCCCCTCAGCCATGGTCTTCCTGAATGGAGTGGCAGTCATCCCTGAGGAGGTTGCCATCGGGGATTTCCTGGAGGCTCACCTGGGGGAAGCGGGGAAGATCGACTACGCGGAGATAGTACGGGAGGTGTCTCCGTGAAGAGGCTGTCCCTGATCCTGCTGTGCGGAGTGCTGCTCCTAAGAGTTGTTCCCGCTGAGGCGGTCCCCCTTCTGGCCAGGGAATCCACTGTCACTCTCAGGTTGTTCACAGAGCCGGGGGAGACCGGCCCCATACTGGACAGGGTTCTGGATCTGGGAGGCACCGTCCGCGTGCACCTCCCGGATGTTCATTACCTAGCTGTCGAGGTTACCCGCGCCATCGCCGCCCAGATCAGCCAGATTGATGGTGTGCTGGCATCCTCCCATGAGGGACAGCCCACTGGCGGGAGTTCATACTTGACAGGCCGGATAGTAGACCGTTATGATCACTTGATTCAACAAAACAACCTCAACACTGTGAGGATCCCTGACCTGCGCGCCGCCACTGGTGCCACAGGCCGGGGTGTCACAATAGCAGTCATAGACACGGGAATTGACTCTAGCCACCCCGATCTGAGACTCACACCCCTAGGTCTCAGGAAGGTCGTTGACTGGAAGGACTTTTCGGGTGAGGGCTACGTTGATACCAGAAGAGTGTCAATGAGCAAGGATGGTTTCATCAGTACCGCCTACGGGCAGGTGAGGCTTGGCCCGGTTACCTCCAAGAGCGGCCGTTACCGCTACGGGGTATTCCGCGAGGAACATCTGGATCCCCATGGTACCATCGGGGGGGATATCAACGGTAACGGCTCCACCAGGGAGCAGTTCATCGTAGTGGCGGTGGACTCGGCCACAGCCGGGGTCTACGACTACGTCTACGTGGACACCAACGGCAACCTGGATCTCAAAGATGAAGTAGGTCTCAGGGTGTACTCCAAGTCAGGACAGCACAACTACTTCCAGTCCGGGGCAAAGCCACAGTACCTCTGCTACGTTGTGGCCGACATGGACCCGTCAGGCAGCTTCGTGTCCCTGGGGTTTGACGGTAACGGGCATGGAACCCACGTCTCCGGCTTGATTGCGTCTGGCGGCTACAGGATGACGGGGGCGGCTCCGGGCGCCAGGCTCATGGTACTGAAGGCACTGACCTCTTCGGGAGATGGCTCGTGGGAAGACATCGCGAGGGCCATGACCTACGCGGCCCAGAACGGCGCCCACATAATCAGTATATCTGCGGGAGGGGTGCTCTCCAACGCCTCACTGGACTCCCCTGAATCACTACTCATGGCTGAACTCGGCAGGCGCTACGGCGTGGTATTCGTGATCGCCTCAGGCAATGATGGGCCGGGCCTAGGGACGTCCAGCACCCCTGGCCACCCCTACTACGCTATCACTGTGGGTGCGTACCTGTCCCCTTCCATGTGGAAGAGCATCTACGGGCATTCGGTGCCCAGCGAAGGTGTATGGCTGTTCAGCTCCCCGGGCCCCCGGCCCGACGGCAGCCTGGCGCCGGACGTAGTGGCCCCAGGCAGCGCGATATCCAGCGTCCCCACGTTCTATAGCCCTTCCGGCTACGCCATAATGGCAGGGACCAGCATGGGCGTGCCCTATGTTGCCGGATCGCTGGCCCTCATGAGAGAGGCATTGCAGAGGACCCCTGACAGCAGAGCGTACAAGAAAGCCATTTCCATGGGCGCCCGGCAGATACCTGGAGTACCCGTAGTGGAGCAGGGATTTGGGGTTTTGGATGCAATCAGTGCCTGGAACGGATTCCGGAACCTTGGCTCCATCCCGGTGATAAGGCCGCTCATCCTGCATGGTTCCGATTTCCGGGAGGGAGGGCTGTCGTACACTGCGCCAGCTCCAAGCCGTGCAAACCTCTACGTTGGGAGCTTCACACCATGGCTTGTCAGGCTAGACCTGAAGTCCACCGTGCCGTGGCTCAGCGTAGACAGGGACAGGGTGACCCTGCCACCGGTCCAGGAAAGGCTGCTGGGGGTGAACTACAGCATCCCGGATCTCCCAGGCCTCTATAGTGGCCTGATCACGGGCAATGACCCCCGTACGCAGGGCATTGACATGGCGGTGCTCAACACCGTTATAGTCCCGTACCGGCTTGAACCCCAAAACCAGTGGGGGGTTGCCCTTTCAGACGTGCTCCCGGCTGCCCAGTATCACAGGCACTACTTTGAAGTACCCCTTGGCGCGGATGAGATTACTTTCAGCCTCAGGGTAATCAAGGGGTTAAGGGCACAGGCTCTTGGACGGGCGAAGTTCTATGTCTACCAGCCAAACGGCCGGGAGGTGGCAGCCTCTGGCTACGTGGGTATGGGGGATGATACACCTGGTGAGAGCGTTGCCCGCACCGTGCTGAAGCCCGAGGCCGGTATATGGGAGGTGGTGGTCGAGAGTGACCCCGCTCTCTCCCAGTATGGCAGGGGCGACACGTACTACCAGATCAGGGCGAAGGCCTCGGGTGTGCTCTTTGACAGCACGCCCATTACCCGGTGGGTGCCGGCGGACAGGGCCGGGACCTACCTGGATATCAACGTTGACGTCCTCAACGCCACCGGCGCCCCCGTGACAGGCAAGGTGGTAGGCATGGGGCTTGCCAGGTCCGACCCCTTCCGCAGGTCCGAGACCTTGACCGTGACCGGGCGCGAGGCGGTCATGAGACAGCTCCCCGAGGTGATTGCGGGGATTGCCCTCCTAAGCGTCTGGGCGAGAAACCCGGCGGTATCAGCTGATTTGGATCTGTACGTTTATCGATATGATACAGTGAAGAGACAGTGGGTGGAGGCAGCCTCCTCGGCGGTAAAGGGCTCCTCCGAGGAATTCGTTAACATCTCTAACCCGGAGCCCGGCCAGTACGTTGCCTATGTTGAAGCCTACAACCTAGGAAGCGGTTCCACTTCCTTCGAATACGGATATGCTGTATTAAGGAATGACGGCACCATATCGGTGGCGGACGAGACCACCCAGAGGGCTCCCAACCAGAGGTGGACCGTGGGGGTAAGGGTACAGGTTCCTTCGTCAAGCGGAACCTACTACGGCAACCTCCTATTCACGTCGGGGCAGGGGTACCGGGGCCGGTTGCCCCTGGTCATCCACGTCGGAAAGCCCGAGGCCAGGATCTCCGTTACACCCCTCCTCCTTAGGCGGGATGTGCCTAACCAGGTGACAATCAAGGTAACGGACCCGAGCAATGGTGAGCCGGCAGGCAGGGCCGTTGATGTCAACGGCAAGCTGTACCATCTCTCCTCAGGCAGCGTGGTTCTGGAGATCACGCCAGAGAAGGAGGAGGTTGAGCTGACAGTGAAGGTGTGCGATCCGGACTGGGCCGAGGTACCCGTAACCTTCAGGCTAGGGGTGGGAGATAGGTCAGCGCCCCCCATCGAGTCCCCCGGCGAGCCCTTCCATAGCAAGGTGTTGCACCAGATGGGCCACTGATGTACTGGGTGCAGGCTAAGAGGTAAGAGGAGTATTTAAACGCTGGACGAAAACTCTATGTGTTGTTGTGTGCTTAAGGAGGGGTAGGAGTTGCTTGTAAGGCCCACTGTCACGGTGGCGCTGAGGTGTCCTGGCTGTGGCACGTTAGACTATCACGAAGTTGACCTATTTGCCTTCAGCCGAAACCGTGTCGTTGCCTTTGACTGTGCTTGCGGCCGCAGGAAGATGACACTCAGCCGCAAGAAGGGCCGGATCTGGATGGAAATGGCCTGTGCCCTGTGTGAGGAGACCCACCTGCTCTCCTTCTCTCCGGTAGACTTCTGGTTGCCGGACCCCCGCTCCCTGTTCTGCACCGATACTGAGGTGGAGGTGGGTTTCATCGGGAGTTGCCAGAAGGTCCGCGCCGTGGTTCAGCAACACCAGGAGCGTGTTGACGCGGCCATGGCCGAGGCTGGGCTGTGTGACTTCTTCGAACAGCCCGAGGTGATGTACCAGGTTCTGCACTACCTGCGCGGCTGGGTTCGGGGAGGCTCACTTTCCTGTCCCTGCGGGAATAACCGGATAGAGGTGAACATTCACCGGGACCGGCTGGAACTCGAGTGCCAGTCCTGTGGCCGTTACAGCACCCTTGCGGCTACCTCCTGGCGAGACGTGGAAGCCCTTCGCAGTATGGAGCCGCTGGAGGTCAAGGAGCGGGGGAGGAGGCTCTTCCCCGACAGCTAGGAGGGAGGAACAGGTTGAGGCTTTTTGTTGACACCGCTAACGTAGAGGAAATAAGGGAGGCCGCGTCATGGGGTGTGGTGTCCGGAGTGACCACCAATCCCAGCCTCATCTCCCGGGAGGGGCGAGACCTTGACCAGGTACTGAAGGAGATTGCCGCCGTTGTGCCAGGCCCCCTCAGCGCAGAGGTTACTTCCCTGGAGGCCAAGGCCATGATCAGCGAGGCCAGAGACCTCGCCAGGATCGCTCCGAATGTTGTGATCAAGGTGCCAATGTGTGAAGAAGGACTCAAGGCAGCCTCAGCACTGGCATCGGAAGCCATACCCATCAACATTACCCTGGTATTCTCCCCCAACCAGGCCCTCCTGGCAGCGCAGGTAGGGGCAGCATATGTTAGCCCGTTCGTGGGTAGACTGGATGATATAGGGCATGACGGGATGGATGTAGTCAGGGACACGGCGCTAATCTTCGCGTCGCATAACCTGGCCACCCAGATAATCGCTGCGAGCATTCGCCATCCCATGCATGTTCTTGAAGCCGCCCGGGCGGGCGCCCACATTGCCACGGTCCCTTTCAAGGTTCTCAGGCAAATGATACATCACCCATTGACAGAGGCAGGTATCGAGAAGTTCCTGGCAGACTGGAAGACTCTCAAGAGGAAGGCATAAATGGTTGACCCTTCTCAATGCCCCTGTGGGACCTTGTCCAATGTCTTTGTGATGCCTCACTTGTCCGCGTGACCGGATACATGCGTGATCAGCAGGGAAACAGACTATTAACGAGGTGAGAGGTTTGAGCATTGGCGAGCTGGAACAGTTGACCCTGGCGGAGCTCTACAAGCACGCCAGGGAGCTGGAGATCTCCGGCTACAGCACCATGCGGAAGAAGGAGCTCATCTTTGAGATCCTCAAGGCCAGGACCGAGAAGGATGGCCTGCTATTCGCACAAGGGCTCCTTGATATCATGCAGGAGGGCTATGGTTTCCTGAGGCCCATTCACTACGTCCCCAGCAGGGAGGACATCTACGTATCCCCAAGCCAGATCAGGAGGTTTGACCTGCGCACTGGCGATCATATTTCGGGCCAGGTGAGGAGGCCAAAGGACGGCGAGCGATACTTCGCGCTCCTCAGGGTGGAGGCGGTGAATGGAGATAACCCCGATGTGGCCCGCGAGCGCATTCACTTCGATGGCCTGACCCCCATCTTTCCCGACCGGCGCCTGAAGCTCGAGACAGCCCGGGAGGAGGTATCCACCCGCTTGATTGACCTGGTGGCGCCAATAGGGTGCGGGCAGAGAGGCCTCATAGTGGCGCCCCCCAAGGCTGGCAAGACAGTCCTCCTCAAGAAGATCGCCAACTCAATTACGGTAAACTACCCAGACATGTACATAATGGTTCTCCTCATTGATGAGCGGCCTGAAGAGGTCACCGATATGCAACGGTCAGTCAGGGGAGAAGTCGTGGCCTCCACCTTCGATGAGGTCCCCGAGAACCACATCAAGGTTGCAGAGATGGTCATGGAGAGGGCAAAACGCCTGGTCGAGCACAAGCGGGATGTCATCATCCTTCTAGACAGCATAACCCGGCTGGGCAGGGCCTACAATCTTGTTGTCCCCCCAAGCGGGAGGACGCTCTCAGGAGGGATAGACCCCACCGCCCTTCACAAGCCGAAGCGTTTCTTCGGGGCTGCCAGGAATCTGGAAGAGGGAGGGAGCCTGACAATCCTGGCCACCGCCCTCATTGACACGGGAAGCCGGATGGACGATGTGATCTACGAGGAGTTCAAGGGGACAGGGAACATGGAACTGCATCTTGACCGCAAGCTGTCGGAACGCCGCATCTTCCCCTCCATCGATGTGAAGCGATCAGGCACGAGGAAGGAAGAACTCCTGCTTACCCCCGGTGAACTCGACAGCCTGTGGGCCTTCCGTAAGGTCACCAACAACATGGGCACCGCTGAGCTTGCCGAGCTTCTCATTGAGAGGCTGAAGAAGACCCGGTCAAACAAGGAATTCCTCAGTGTCATACTCAAGGAACTCCAGGCCCTGGGAGACAGGAGGCAAGACCTCTAGGCCGATCCCCCGCTGCGGAACACACACGTGGTGTGAGGCGCACGGGCCAGTGGACTTGCGGCGACATTCATTCTATGGGCCTGGTGGAGGGATGGCCGTGGGTTTCTGGAGGCACCCCCGGAAACTCAGTTCCCAGATGGTACTCGGCCTAGCGCTGGTCAGTCTCGTACCTGTCCTGCTGTATGTGGTGTCACTACTCCTCCTGGTGGACAAGACCGTAGCGAGGATCGAGGAAACGGACATCAGGGAGCACACCTCGGGTGCGCGGCAGTTCCTCTTCCACATTGGTGAAGAACTGGGCAGTACCGCCCAAGACTACGGGATGCGGGATGACACCTACCACCGGCTCCTGGAGGGGAGCAGTGAATGGTTCCACGAGCAAGCCGGCACGTGGGTGTCCAAGAACTCCGGCATCGATTTGGTCCTCGTCTATGACCACTCAGGAAACCTGCGTTTCCAGTTTCCTCCCCAGGTTAGACCTGGTGAAGCACTTTCGCCCCACTTCGGGACGGGGCTCAGGTCAGGGCTGGTGCCCCTGGGAGAGACAGTCTTCCTGGTGGGCTTGTCCCCGGTAACCAGATCGGGAGGCAAGGGGCCAGCCGCGGGAACCTTGGTGTTCGGCCGGGCAGTGGACGCCGGGCTGCTCTCCAGGGTGTCATCCGTGGCCGGGATAGAAGTGGGGATGTTTCGAGAGAATTCCCAGGGGGTGTTCTCGCCGGGCTTTGTTCCTCATGCCGTTCCGGCTGTACTGGATGCCCCGGTCTGGCACAACGGACTCCTGAGTTACTCCCTAGCCCTGGAGGACCCCTCCGGGCTCCCTCTTGGACACCTTGTGGGACAGAGGCCTAGGCCCGTTGTGCCGGTGGTGCGCCGCCGAGTCTGGGGCCCATTCATCCCCGTGCTCCTGGCGGGGATCGCCTTGTCGATTGTCCTGGGAAGAAGGTTTGCCAGGAGTATCTCCAGGCCCATCATGCAATTGGAGAAGGCCTTCAAGGACCTTGAGCGTGATGAACAACCGCAGAGACTCAGTCCTCACGGGCCTTTCGAGGTCGGAAGCCTGCTGGATTCCTTTAACTCCATGGCCGCCTTCCTCGCGGAGCGTACCCAGGCCCTCAAGGATGCGTCAATGACGGATGAGCTCACGGGCCTTGCCAATAGGCGTCATCTCTTCTCCCGTCTGGAACAGGAAATCTCTAGGGCGGAGCGCTCGGGCACCGAGATGTGCGTACTCTTCTTGGACGTAAACGGCCTGAAGATGGTGAATGATACCTATGGCCACTTGGTGGGCGACCGGCTCCTCCAGTCGGTAGGGTCTGTGTTGCGCTCGAATACCAGGGATTCGGATATTGTGGCACGCTTTGGAGGCGACGAATTCGTCGTTGTTCTCCCGGAGGCCAGCATCGAGGAGGGCTACGTCTTCGCCCAGCGAATCAAGGAGGAAATGGGTAAGGCCTCAGCGAGCGTGGCTGGCATGGTACTGGCCATGCCGCCTCTGTCTGTGGGCATGTCTGTGTACCCTGGTGACGGGGCGTCCGCGGAGGTACTCCTGAGGGTCGCGGATAGAAGGATGTATGGCTCCCGGGACGCACTGGGATAAGGGGTAAAGGAGCTGTGAAGAGAGTGAAAGGGGAGCCAGCGACGGCTCCCCTTCTTTAGGGCGACGGTCTAGTCGGCCGTCTTGTCCGGAGCCACCACGACATGGCCCTTCCCGTGGAGGAAGAACAGGAAGGCTAGCAGGAGGCCCAGGGTTACCATGGCCGGGATGAGCCAGAAGGTGGTGAAGCCCTCTATGATGTAGCCCACGCCAGCCGCGACTGCGGCAACCACCGCATACGGTATCTGGGTCGTAACATGGTCGATGTGGTTACACTGTGAACCCGTAGAGGAAAGAACGGTGGTATCGGAAATCGGGGAGCAATGATCTCCGAACACGCCGCCTCCCAGCATGGCGCCGATGCAGGCTCCTACGCTGGCACCGGTTCCCAGCGCCAGGGGAATGCCGATGGGAATCATGATGGCAAAGGTTCCCCATGATGTGCCCGTGGCGAAGGAGATGAAGCAGGAGACAACGAAGAGGATAATGGGGATGATCCACGGGGCCAGGGCTTCACCCACCGCCTCCGTAACGTAGGCTCCTGTACCAAGGGTTCCAGCGACGGACCCGATGGCCCATGCCATCACTAGGATGACCACACCAGGCATCATAGCCTTAATGCCAGTGATGATGGCGTCCATGGCATCCTGCAGCCCTACGACTCCCCTGGGCACGTACCAGATGACCGCTACCATATTGGCTAGCAGCGTTGCCCACACCAGGGCCGTGGCGGAGTCGGCGTTACCCATGGCCTCGCTGAATGTTGCCCCCTCGAAGAATCCTCCCGTGTAGAGAATGCCTACGATGGCCGCTATGACCAGGGTCAGGATGGGTATGAACATGTCGGATACGCCGCCCCTGGTCGACGGCTCCAAGAGGGCCACGTCCTTGCCAGGGATATCCGTCACCCCGGGCCGGGAGACCTCACCCGTCTTGATTGCCCTCTCCTCAGCCTTCCTCATAGGCCCGAACTCCAGGTCGGTGATGGCTATGACTACCACCATCACCACGGCAGCCAGGGCGTACAGGTTCAATGGTATGGATTGCAGGTACGCCACGAAGGGGCTCTGGTCAATCCCGGCGTTCTCGAACTCCGTGGCGATGAGGGACACCACGTAGGCCACCCATGTAGAAATGGGGATGAGGATACAGACCGGGGCAGCCGTGGAGTCCACTATGTAGGAGAGTTTCTCCCTGGATACGCGGAACTTGTCCGTGAGCGGGCGCATGACTGATCCCACAGCCAGGCAATTGAAGTAGTCATCGAAAAAGATGATCACACCGCCCAGCCAGGTCAGCATCTGCGCGCCCTTCCGGCTCTTGACCCGGGCGCCGGCCCACTCGGCAAAGGCTTGGAAGCCTCCGGACTTCTGGACGAGACCCACGACCCCGCCCAGGAACATGGTGAACAGAAGCACCCGGGCTCTCCAGTCATCCGCTATCACAGCAACGATAACCTCAGATACCTCTTTGAAGGCTGCTCCTATGGCCCAGCCGGAGTAGATGAGCACGCCAACGGATATGCCGATGAACAGCGAGAGGATGACCTGTTTGGTAGCGATGGCAAGAATGATGGCTATTAAGGGTGGCAAGACCGAAACGAAACCGTAATGCTCCACTTCCGTTTCCCTCCTGTATGATGTATTGGAGCACGGAGGTCGCTAGATGCCGGCCCAGTTAACACCTCCTTTTTCACTCAGCTTGTAGGCGCTCAGGAAGGGCCTAGAGGCAGACTGCCCAAGCTGTACCTGGACTTAACCCGGGCCATGGCGGCGTCCAGGGACCCCGAAGTCTCCTCGTCAATCCGAGGGGTAGGCCTCTCCAGGAGCTTCTCTACCTGAGCCTTGGCTGTATCGAGGGAGGTAAGTGCGCCCGCCTCCTCCCACGTTCGCCGGTCGTGCCGGTCCACAGTGGGGCCTGGCATGTATACCTCCCTCCTGAACCACTTGCGGGTATGGGCTGTCTTCAGGTAGTCGCCTCCAGGCCCTAGTGACTGGATGAGGTCTTGGGCCAGAGTCTCCTCATCCAACTGGACACCCGAGGCAAGGCGTAACGCCATCCCGCAAATCTCGTTGTCAATGACTAGCTTTTCAAGGCTGAAGGTCCCCACGAAGTCCAGCATGCCAGGGCCGGAGATCACGTTGATCCCTGCCAGAGCCGCGGCCATGCCGCCGGTGGCCGTTTCCAGCCCGGCTTGGGTGTCCACCACCTTCGAATCGCTGAGGCACGCATAGGTATGGGTCGGCAACCCATAGGCCTTGCCCATCTGGCAGCTTCCCACACCTATCATCGTAGCCTCCACTGCACTCATGGGGGTTGTGCCGGACTTCATATCGAATACCACCGGTGCGCCTCCCCATATCACCGGGGCACCGGGCCTAGCTACTTGGGCCAGGGTCAGGCCGCTCAGGGTCTCAGCGGTGTGCACCAGGATGGAGCCCGCCAGTGTGGCCGGGGAGGCCGCCCCAGGCATGGGCATGGACACGAACTCCATGGGAAGCCCGAGGCGAGCGCAGTCAATGATGTTCTGCGCGCTGATGTGCGTCCACTTGAGGGGCGGAGAGGGACAGATGTCGAACACTGCCAGCGGTTGTTCCTCCAGATTAGATTGGCCGCCCCTGACTGCCGCCAGGAGATCCTTCATATCAGTAACGCCGTGGACGCTAAAGGCCCCTGTGATCACCGGCTTATGGCAGTTCCTCAGGACAATGTACAGGCGGTAGGTATCGGCGATCTCCTTAGGAACATCCCCTGCCGTGATGGCTGTAGACTGCAGCGCCAGGTTTTCCAGGTGCTCAGTGAGCCTGGCAACGGCAGCCAGGTGCTGAGAGCAGGAGTCTACCGTTTGCCCATCACTGGCCTGGAAGCGGACCCCGCAGGACCCCGGGTCAAAGTGTACGTTGTTGCCCTCCAAGCGGGCCGCTTCAGATCCCTGGCGGTCATACATGATTATTGAGCCCGGGGCCTTTCCCAGCGACCTCTCCACCAGGTCCCTGGGAAACCTGGCCATCTTCCGGGGAAAGTCCACGGAGCAACCGGCCTTCTCCAAGAGTTCCAGGGCCTCCCGGGAGTCGATGTAAACCCCGGCCTTCTCCAGGATTACGAGGGCCTTCTCGTGTATGGTGTTGATATCTGAGTCCGATAGCATCTGGTAGGCAGGCCTGATTAGCGGTTTTCTCACCGGGGTGCGCCTCCCTCACGAGTGACCAACCGGCGGGCCAGCTCCACTGCTTTGTGGGCGTTGACAGCATAGCCGTCAGCCCCGATTTCCTGCGCCCAGCCCGGTGTAACCGGTGCGCCCCCCACCATTACCTTCACCTGCTCTCGGAGCCCAGCCTCCTGCAGGGCATTGATGACTAGCCTCTGCTCCATCATGGTAGTGGTGAGCAGGGCGCTCAATCCCAGCAGGCACTTGCCCAGTTCCTTGACCTTCTCCACAAATGCCTCGACGGACACATCCTTTCCCACGTCATGCACGGTGAACCCTGCCGTGCGCAGCATGATGGCGACCATGTTCTTTCCCAGGTCATGCAGGTCACCGCTGACGGTCCCGATGATGAAGTGCCCCAGCTTGCTGTCAGTTGGCTTCCCCAGGAGACTTGGCTCCAACACCTGCATGCACTCCTGGAATATGTCGGCGGCGTAGACCACCTCGGGAAGGAAGATCTCCTCCTTGTTCCAGAGGAGCCCCACCTGCTCCATGGCTTGGGCGAGCCCCTGGGACACGATGACAGTTGGTTCAATCCCTTCTGCCAGCGCCTCCTGGACCCGAGAAAGGGCGCCATCCTCATCCCCCGTTACTATGCTTTCCCTCAAGCCAGATAGCCGGTCCGTCATATCCGCCCTCCTTCTTTGCGCATCCCCTCAAAGCCGGATCCCCTGGAAGTCAACCCAAAAGTGTTTCTATCCAGGCAGGCCCAATTCCTGCCATGTGTCTCTGGAACTTCCAAGAGCCTACAACGGTCCCTCAATGAGTATGCCCCTGCGCCTGAGCTCTCCGGAGAGTTCCTGCCAGGTATGTCCTCGAAAGGCTTCCTCCGGGGGTATTACGCCCCTGGCTTTGATTGCCCCTGCTGCCACCATCTGAGCTGCTATCGAGCACGTGTAGGAGGTTGTGCGGGCCATTGAGGTGACCCCTGTAACCTTATCATAGAAGTCTATGAGAGTGTAACTTACGGATGACGGGCTCTTGCCTTGATTGCCCCTTGCCGTAACACGCATTACCGTCACGTCCCTGGGGTCTTCCAGCGCCAGGAGGGGCGTAAGCAAGGCGCTGGTAACCTTGCTGGGTATCACCACCTGTTCTCCTACCCTCACGGGCTCGCCGGAGAAGAACCCTGCATCCTGGAGCACCTGCATCTGAGAGGCATGGCCAGGATACCGCACGGTCTTCTCGAAAGCCTGCTTGACACCTCTTCTTGGCAGGGTGAACAGCAGCGTGTTGAGGCCATCAGTGAAAAAGGCCTCGCAGCGGCCCACTGGCGGAGGGAACTCAATCTCCTCCACCCCCGAGAGCGGCTTCACCACCACTGGTTCACCATTCCTCAAGATGCGGCACGGGGCGCTGTATTCCTCAATGACGCTTTCGAAGGAGAACACGATTGAGTAGTTGAAGGGAGGAACCGGTTTCTGGGGCAACCCGCCCACCCATATATATGCCTCCTCGGGTTCGTCCAAGGCATCCACGGCGAGCCCCGCCAGGATGTTTCCAAGTCCGGGTGCCACACCACAGCCAGGTATGATGGTTACCCCTGCTTCAGCGGCCTCGCGATCCAGCCTGAGATAATCCTTTTCGCTCCTTAGGGATGTCAAGTCCACCAGGTGGCACCGGGCCTGAATGGCTGCTGTTGTCATGGCGGTGATCAGCGTCTCCGGGTAGGCCCCCAGGGTGACATCGGCCTCTCTCATGGCTTTCACCAGGGAGGATCTGTCGCAGAAGTCGAGAGCCAGGCCTTTGGTCTTGCCCTGGTCCCACCGGTCAAGCACCTGCCTTACCCGGGATGGGTCCGAGTCTGCCAGTGTGACCAAGTCCACTCCCTCACTAAAGACCAGGTCTTTCACCATGGCAGAACCCATCATGCCTGCTCCAAGCACTAGGGCCCTCACTGTTCCTGCCCCCCTACCTAGCCTTTTTCCCGGTCAGATCTTCGACATGGCCTAGCTTATACCTTCAGGGGAAACCGTTTCCCCACGGTGAAACGCTGGAAGCTTTGGCTGGAAGCAGGTCCTGGCAGCGGAGAGTGGCAGGAGGAACCGAGGCCAGGGAAAGGGGAGGGAGATCTATCTCCCTCCCCCTGGCTTCGCGTACGCCCGGCACGCTTAGATTGGGAGTGAAGGTCTCCGGTGGGAGTGGGTAGCATTATAGGTGAGTGATTGCGGGAGGTTCACAAGCGCCACGCCGTCTGCTATAACCCGAGTTTAACAGATAAAAGGGGCAAAATCTCCCGAAACCGTTGCGGTTACAGGAGATTTTGCGGTACTGCTGAGGTATTAAAACGTAGTCACATGGCCGTAGTCTTGTCGAAGCTGT
>JBFMCS010000027.1 GCA_040754315.1 Bacillota bacterium | reverse complement strand
CGTTAAGAATCCATACTGGCCGGAGTGGGTTCACGGACAGTCTAAACGGGCGTGGACGGGATGTAAGACTTTTCGGAGCAATCCTGGATGAAGCGTCAAAATTGGCCGAAGAGAGGCGGCCTTCCAAGCTTGCGGTTTAGGCAGGTTTGGTAAACCAGGTGCGAGGTCTTGAGCCGGAGAATGGGTAAGAGGGGGTGGAAGACAGTGAAGTCCAGGGACAGGGTGATGGCAGCCATCAAAGGCACAAAGCCTGGCAGGCCCCCCAGGGGTGAGTTCTGGCTGGGAGACGACCTGGTCCGGGGACTCCTGGAAATCCAGGGCCCTGTGGGCCGGGAGGCCCGAGGGGATGCCCTGGCTTCCCTCGGTTTTGACCTGGTGGCCGTGGCATGTGTCCCGGCACCGGGCGTACCAGTCTCCCCAGGGGTGTTCCAGGAGATCGAAGCCTGGAGCGCCGGCACGGATTTCTTTGTCTTCGCCCAGGTGGGAGGATGCTTCAGTGACATCATGTGGGCGGTGGGATGGAAGGAGTTCCTCACCAGGATGAAGGAAGACCCAGGGTCCCTGGCAAGGGCCTCCAGGGACTGGTGCCTGGGCCAGGCTGAAGTCGTATCCATGGCCGCGCGCTCCGGGGCCAGTGGCATCCTCATAGGGGATGACCTGGCCTATGCCCATGGTACCTTCGTATCCCCGGAAGACCTCCGCAGGCTCTTCCTGCCCAACCTCGGGCCGGTGCTGGAGGCCGCGGAGCGCCAGGGACTCCCAGTGATGCTCCACTCCGACGGGAACATCAACGGCATTCTGCCAGACCTCGTGGCCCTGGGTATTCACGGGATCCACTCCCTGGACCCGGACTCGGGCATGAGCCTGGCGGGAGTCAAGCGAGACTACGGGAAGCAGATCACACTGATGGGAAACGTGTCCACTCATGTGCTGGCCACCGGGACGCCGGAAGAGATACGAAGGCATACCCTGGATGCCATTAGGGCAGGAGCCCCGGGGGGCCGCTACATCCTGGCATCCTCCGGGGGGTTCCTGGACGGAGAGGTGTCCGTGGAGAACCTCGTGGAGATGTACCGGACTGCGGACGAGGCAGGGCGGGACCCCTGGGAGTAGTCCCTGGAAACGCGACCTCGCCCTGCACACCGGGGCTGGCACTAGTCAGACACCCCGGTGTTGTGTTTTCTGCGAGGAATAATCGAAACACTGTAAACAGGAACAAACAGTGTCCGTGCTTCCCAATCAGGCGAAAACGGCCCTTCAGCTGGAGGCCTCATGGTGGCGGCCAGGGAGAGACCATCTGGCAAAGAAACCTCAAGGTCATGGAGAAGGCGGAGGCGCTTAGAGACAGCGATCATGGAGCCCCCTCAGATAGCGTTAGCAGATGAGTTCGTAGAGGTGCTCTGCCTGGAAGCGCAGGGCGCTCAGATGGCAATAACTGGCCGGTCACGCATGCGCTGATGCCTTAAGGTGAAGATAGCCTCGAACTGCCTCGGGCTCCCAGTGCAGGCGAGTTCTCCCATCATTTCAGTTCGTACGATTTCTTGCATGCATTACGTCCGATATGGTATGATGTTTGTGCGAGGTGATGAATATGGATGATATGACAAGAGTTGTTACGGCAACCGAGTTCAAGATGAATCTCGGTAAGTACATTGACTACGTGATCCAGGACCACGAGGTCGTCGTTACGAAGAACGGTAAGAAAGCCGTGAGACTCACACCCTATATCACAGAGATCGAACGATACTTTACCGTCAGGGAACATGCCCTGGATTACCAGTATGGGGGCAAGAAGGTCTCCTACGAAGAGTTCATGGAGATCTCCGAAAAGAGCGATCTTAGAATGGAGTACATCAATGGCGAAATAGTCCTCTTGGATTCCCCAGATACCTACCACCAGGATATCGCCGGTAATCTCTATGTGTGCCTGCGAGGATACATGGAAGCTAAGAAGTGCAAGGTCTTCTTCGCACCCTTCGATGTTCACTTCTACAAGAAGGATCTCAAAACGCCTGATGTGATGCAGCCAGATCTACTCGTTGCCTGTGACCTCGAGGGTACCATAAACGAGAAAGGAAAGTACATGGGCACACCCACACTCTGTGTTGAGATACTGTCGAGGAGCACCCGTTCAAAGGACATGGTTGATAAGCTCAATACGTATATGCTATCCGGTGTGAGGGAGTTCTGGGTGGTTGACCCCAATAAGCATTTAGTCCTGGTCTATGGCTTTAGTGACTCCAAAATCGATGAATATGCTACATACGGGTCTGGAGATACCGTGGTTTCCTACTTCTTTGATGGCCTGGAGATCACGGTAGATAAGACATTCCAGTTCTAGGGGGCCGGATTGGCAAGATCACCCGTTGGAGGGGGACCCATAACAGCCGGTCAGCCTGTACGATGGGACACTTGATGCCGTATCCCATCGTACGTCTCCCACCACACCCGCTAGTATCCGTCAAACGTGGTCTTCGATCCCTTCTGCCACCTGCTTCAGATAGATGGCGCGTGGTGGCCAGGCTCCTATTGGAAATCCGGCTCCACGCATGGAGACCCTGGGGCACGCCGCAGGCAATGCGGCGTTCAGCGTATTCACCGGAAAACCGGGCTTTGGGCATGTACGGCTGGGAGTCCAAAAGGCCGTACCCCCTTGGGACTGGTATAGCCGGGTGAAGACCCGGATTGGCAGTTGTCGTCCTTGCCAATGGTACCGCAATACTGGCGGGCTACACCGACCGGCTCTTTTTCCCTTTCTGGGGCTTCTGGGGACTCGCTGGGGTTAAGCGTGATCACACCTGGGTTTTGCCACGACCTCCCGGATTACCGTGTCGAAGAAGTGATTGGAGTGGGCGGGCCTCAAGATGATGGCCGTGTCCAGCCCCCTGCCAGTACCGCCGCAAGCCATGATGTCCTCACCGTAGGGAACCAGTCCTGCGTCCAGTGCCATGACTGAAGCCTCCACGCACACCTTGGTGCCTTGCCCGAACATGCGCAGCGTTGCCGAGACTATCCCACCCGGGTAGAGGCCTCCCCACTTGTTGGTGACCGCCCTCTCCACGTTGGCCAGGAGGTGCGTGGTGGTGAGCACCCCTGCACCCTTCTCCTGGAGGAGGCGAATGGTTTCAGGATCGCACTCGTTCACCCCGGGTTCCTTGTAGCCCTGGTGGTGCGTGACCACCACCAGGTTAAGGCCGCTGGGCAGCATCTCCAGGGCCGCCCTGGCGGTCCGGCCTGTTGTGGATGTCACCACCAGGTACCCTATTCCCGCCTCCTTGGCCCGGGTGAATGCTGCCTCCAGCGTTTGCCCGGTCAGCTTGGCTCCGGCCGAATCCCAGTAAGGCACTGTGTCCAACCCCCTTGGCTTGATGCTGAACCCACACTTCGGAGAAGGCCTTGCGGAATCCTCCAACGCGCCCCAGGGAAGCTATCCCCATCCCTCCTACTTTCCCCCGGACGGGGGCATCCTTTGTACTGGGCGCTACAGTGAGGTCTGACTACTGGGGGGGTCTCTTTGCTCAAGGATGGGGTTCGTGTGGGTATCTGGGGGCTGGGTGCCATGGGGTCTGGCATGGCCAGGCTGGCGCTAAAGAGGAGGGGCCTTGAAGTCGTGGCTGCCGTTGCCAAAAGGCCTGGAAAGGCTGGAAGAGACCTGGGGGAGGTGCTTGGACTTGACGCTGAGACTGGCGTCAGGGTGTCCTTGGACCCCCGGAAGGCATTCGGGGAGGGCGCACCCAATGTGGTGCTCCACTCCACGGGCTCCCTGGTGAGAGAGGTATACCCCGAGGTACTACTCCTGTGCGAGATGGGCACCCACGTGGTGAGCGTCGCTGAGGAAATGGCCTTCCCCTGGGCCCAGTGGCCTCGGGAGGCCGAAGAGATGGATAAGGCCGCTCTGAAGGCGGGAGTGACGCTGCTGGGAACAGGCATCAACCCAGGTTTCGTCCTGGACGCGCTGATCCTCTGTCTCACGGGTGCCACGGCAGAGGTCACCTGTGTCAAGGCCCGGCGGGTCAATGACCTGTCGCCCTTTGGACCTACGGTCATGAGGACCCAGGGGGTGGGCACCACCCCGGAGGAATTCGAGAAGGGCTTGGAGGACGGCACCATTGTGGGACATATAGGCTTTCCTGAATCCATATCCCTGGTGGCAAAGGCGCTCGGCTGGAGGCTCGACCGGATCATCCAGGAACGCCATCCCATAATCAGTAAGAGCCGCAGGGAGACTCCCTATGTGAGGGTTAGTCCTGGAATGGTGGCGGGCTGCCGCCACACCGCCAGGGGCATCGTGGGAGGCAAGGTAGTTATCGAAATGGAACACCCCCAGCAGATCCATCCCGAGACCGAGGGGACCCGGACCGGGGACTACATCGAGATCCAGGGCGTACCATGCATCAACATGGCTATCCAGCCGGAGATCCCGGGAGGCACCGGCACCATCGCCGTGGCCCTCAACATGGTCCCCGTGGTCCTTGAGGCAAGACCAGGACTCTTGACCATGGCGGACCTGCCGGTGCCCAGGGGTGTGGGCCACGAAAGGGGGGACCGCCAGTGAAGGTCAAGGCGGGCACCTGGGTTCAGGTAAGGGCTACCGTGTTGTCTCCTGGGGAAAGGGCGCCCGCTGTGCCTCCGGACACCGCGAGGGTGCCCCTGGAGATGCGAGTAAAGGGTTTCCTCCTGGAGGAGACTGAGATGGGAAAAGAGGCATGTGTGAGTACCGTCACGGGAAGACGTGCCAGGGGCACCCTGGAGGCAGTGGAGCCCTGGCACACCCACGGGTTTGGCGAGGCCATCCCTGAACTCCTCACCATTGGGCCTGAACTCAGGAAATTCCTGGGGGGTGACCCCTCGTGAGATCCTACCCTGGGACGATGGCTCGCCGCAACGAGATCATGATGGCGTCGGTGGGCATCGATTACCAGCGCTTTAATGAAGGCATCCTGGCCTTCAACTACGAAGCCATGATGGAAGAGGTCGGTTACGGGTTGGAGGAGGTAACCCGGATCCAGAAGGGGGTGTCCGTGGGCAACACACCCCTTATCGAGCTCAGGAACCTCACCCGGCTAGCCAGGCGCCTGGCGCCCCCGGGGAAGGGCGCCCGGATCTTCCTTAAGGACGAGGCCGCCAACCCCTCTGGGAGTTTCAAGGATCGTCGCGCCGCGCTCTCGGCCTACCACGCCAAGACCCTGGGCTACAAAGGCATGATCGCTGCTACCAGCGGTAACTACGGTGCCGCGGTGGCCTCCCAGGCTGCGGCCCTGGGACTGGAGTGCATAGTGGCCCAGGAGGTTTACGACAGCCAGGGCCGGGGGCAGCCCGAGATACTGGAGAAGGGCAGGAAGTGCGAGGCCTACGGGGCCGAGGTTGTCCAGCTTACGGTGGGCCCCGAGCTGTTCTACGTGTTCCTCCTTCTCCTGGAGGAGACGGGCTACTTCAATGCGTCGCTCTACACCCCCTTCGCGATAGCCGGCATAGAGACACTGGGCTATGAGGTAGGGACACAGGTTACATCCCAGGTGGGAAGGCCCCCTGCCGCAGTGCTGGTTACCCACGCAGGCGGGGGGAATATCACGGGAACCGCCAGGGGACTTAGGAAGGCAGGGTGCCAGTCCACGCATGTGGTGGCCGTGAGCGTGGATCTTTCTGGCCTTCACATGGCATCGGACAGGGACTTCAACCGGAAGTCCTTCACAACAGGGCACACGGGCTTCGGCGTTCCCTTTGCCACCTGGCCAGACCGGGTGGATGTCCCCAGGAACGCCGCCAGGCCCCTCCGGTACATGGACCGCTATGTTACCGTCTCCCAGGGGGAGGTCTTCTATGTCACCGAGGCGCTGTCCCAGCTGGAGGGGCTGGAGAGGGGACCGGCGGGGAACACCTCCCTGGCCGCTGCCCTGGTCATTGCCGGGGAGTACCCTGAGGACGAAGCGGTAGTGGTCCAGGAGACGGAGTACACAGGTGCGGGGAAACTCCCCTCCTCCCAGCTCTCCTTCGCCAGGGGGCTGGGGGTAAAGGTCAGGCGGGGAGACCCCGGAGAGAGCATCCCCGGCCAGAGCATAGTCACCCCGGAGCACCCTGGGCAGCTCAGGCTGACTGAAGTGGACCTGGAGGGCCTTGCCCGCTCCTACCTGAGGAAGGCCCTGGCCGCCCTGGAGGGCAAGAGCCTGGATGCCAGCACCGTGTGCTTCCTAGCCCAGGAGGTGAGGCAGAGCGAGGATTTCGTGAGGGAATTCGCCAGCGTCTCCGCCCAGGAGTCACGCTAGCCCTGGGGAGGACCTTGCACTGGGGGGTCCTGCCTGCCCCCGGCATTTACCGCCCCCTGGCAGGGAGCCATAGCCCGGCAGGGATTCACGTGGATCAGGACCTCAGACACCTCTGGAAGGCTGCTCCTAAGGCACTCCTTCACCCTCGCGGCTATGGAGTGTCCCTCTTTCACGTTGAGGTCCTGATCCACACCTATCTTGACGTCCAGGTGCAGGCTAGAGCCGTAGGACCGGGCCTTGACACAGTGAACCTCCCTCACCCGGGGCACGGAACCCACCAGTTCCTCCGCAAGCCTCACCCTCTCCGGGCAGGGCTGCGCATCCAGTAACTGGTTGAGGGCGCCCCAGCCCAGCCTGGCTCCCACCCGGGCTATCAGGAAGCATATAACCAGGCTGGCCCATGGGTCCGCTTGGGAGAGGCCCATCCTTGCCCCGGCTATACCGGCAAGCACCACCATGGATATGATGGCGTCACACCGGTGGTGCCAGGCGTCGGCCTCGAGGGCCACGCTTCCCAGGATCCTTGAGGCTCTCATGGTGTGGCGATACATGGCCTCTTTCGCAGGGATGGCCAGAACCGCCATCCAGAGGGCCATCACACCCGGGACTTCCCGGGGCTCCCTGAAGATGTCTAGGGAAGAACGGCCCAGGGAATAACCCACGTAGATCAGGACACCAGCCAGGGCTAAGGCCACCAGGCTCTCAACCTTGCCATGGCCATAGGGATGGTCACTGTCCGGGGGCTTCCTGGCTATGGTGAGCCCCAGGAGCACCCCGGAACTGGTAAGGACATCAGCAGCGGAGTGCACCGCCTCGGTCAGGAGGGCCATGCTTCCGGACCAGATGCCGGCGGTTGCCTTCGAGCAAACCAGCAGTACATTCCCTGCCAGGGTAGCCAGGACTGTCCTGCGCCCTAGGTCCACCGCGGCTACCCCCCCCTTTGCGGGCCTTGAGACCCTGATCCACCCTATGCCCTGGGGGAGGCAGTTGACCCCGGGGTGAAGGCTGTAGTGGCGGGGATTGGGGAAGTGGAGGCCGGGGTCAGTCTCCCAGGTGACCCCTGATGACCTGGGCCAGGTTCCGTCCCACTCCAGGGACCCTGGCGATCTCGTCCACACTGGCGCTGGCAAGCCCCTTGACTGACCCGAAGGCCTTGAGTAGAGCCCGCTTCCTCGCAGGGCCCACCCCAGGGATCTCATCCAGCCTCGAACGGCGGTTCTGGGCACTCCTGGCACTCCGGTGGTAGCCCAGGGCAAACCGGTGGGCCTCATCCCTCAGGCGCATAAGGTGCCTGAGGGCTGGGGAGTTCCTTGGGAGTTCCAGGGGGTCTGCCAAACCGGGCACGTGGAGGCGCTCCTCCTCTTTGGCCAGGGCCGCCAAGGGGAGACTAAGATTCATCTCCTCCATGTCCCTCAGCACCACGCCAAGGTGGGCCTTCCCCCCATCCAACACGATGAGGTCAGGCAGTCCCCAGGCCCCCGCCTCCCCGGAGAGCCCTCGCTTCAGGCGCCTCTCCACCACCTCCCGCATCATGCGGTAGTCATCGGGTTCGTCCCCTGTCTTTACCTTAAACCTTCGATAGAGGTCTTTCCTGGTCTCGCCGTCCACGGAAACCACCATGGATCCCACGGGCTGTTTACCCTGGAGATTGGAGATGTCAAAGCACTCGATGCGCCGGGGAGGCGACTTGAGCCCCAGGACCGCCGCCAGATCCTCGTTTGCCCGGAAGGATGGCTCCTCGAGGAGGGCCCCCTCCAGGACTACACTGGCATTCCTGGAAGCCATCTCCACCAGGCGCCTCTTCTCTCCCCTCTTGGGCACCGCTAGGCAGCACCTGCCATTCCCGAGGGTGCCCAGCCACTTCGCCAGTATCCCTAGTTCCTCCGGTTCCTGGGGAAGGAGCACCTCGGCTGGGGCCGGTGAGTCCGCATAGTGCTGCCCAAGGAAGGCCGAGAGGATCTCCCCGGTGCTCACTTCACTGGTATCCCTGAGGATGTAGGGTTTCTGTCCCACCAGCTTCCCATCCCTGATGAACATGACCAGCACCACTGAGAGGTGCTCCTCTTGAGCCAGGCCCACAACGTCCTGTTCCCAGCTGGAGGTGGAAATGACCTTCTGTTCCTCCCTTAGCCTGTCGATGGCGGCAATCTGGTCCCTGAGGCGAGCGGCGCCCTCGAAGTCCAGGGCCTCGCTCCTCTGTTCCATCCTCTCCTGGAGGATCCGTCTCACCTCGGCGTGGCGACCCTCCAGGAACAGGCACATCTCCTTCACCATGGCCGTGTATTCCTCCCGGGTTACCCTGTCCTGGCAAGGGCCCATGCAGCGCCCAATGTGGAAGTTCAAGCAGGGCCTGGCGGCGGTGGCCAGCACCCGGTCGGAGCAGGTCCTGAAGGGGTAGAGCCAGCGACAGAGCCGCAGGGTCTCGTGCACGGTGTTGGCGGGGTAGTAGGGGCCGAAGTAGCGGGCGCCATCCTTCTTCGCCTGGCGGGCCAGGGTCGCCCTAGGCCATTTCTCGCCCGTGGACACCTTTATGTAAGGGTAGTTCTTGTCATCCCTGAGGGTTATATTGTACCGGGGCTTGTGGCGCTTGATGAGATTGGACTCCAGGGCCAGGGCCTCCATCTCAGTGTCGGTGACGATGAAGCGCACCGCGGCGGCTCGCTCCATCATCGCCCGGGTGCGGTCGGACTTCCCCCGGGCCAAGCCGAAGTAGCTGCGTACCCTGGGCCTCAGGGACGCAGCCTTGCCCACGTAGAGCACCTCTCCAGAGGCATCCTCGAAGAGATACACGCCGGGCGATACCGGTATGCGTTCAGCCTCTATGTCCAGCACGGTCTCACCTGCCTTGAGCAAGGCACTGGCGGAGGAACTGCCCGGTGTAGGAGCAGGGGCACTGGGAGACCTCCTCAGGGGTCCCGGCGGCCACCACCCAGCCTCCCGTATCCCCGCCCTCTGGCCCCAGATCTATGATATGGTCGGCTGTCTTGATAACGTCAAGGTTATGCTCTATGACAAGAACGCTGTCACCAGCATCAACCAGCCGCCCTAGAACGTCCAGGAGCTTGTGGATGTCTGAGATGTGCAGCCCCGTGGTGGGTTCATCCAGGATGTATAGGGTGCGCCCATTGGACCTCCGGGAGAGTTCAGACGAGAGCTTGACCCTCTGGGCCTCACCGCCGCTCAGGGTGGTGGCGGGCTGGCCGAGCCTGATGTAACCCAGGCCCACGTCGTGAAGGGTCTGGAGCTTCCGCTTGATCTTGGGCACCGCCTCGAAGAATTCCAGCGCTTCGGTGACCGTCATGTTAAGGACATCCGTAATGCTCTTTCCCTTGTACCTGACCTCCAGGGTTTCCCGGTTGTATCTCCTGCCATGGCACACCTCGCAGGGTACGTACACATCCGGCAGGAAGTGCATCTCTATCTTGATGATCCCGTCACCGCGGCATGCCTCGCAGCGCCCTCCCCTCACATTGAAACTGAACCGGCCGGGCTTGTAGCCGCGGAGCCTGGCCTCCTGGGTCTGAGAGAACACCTCCCTGACGTGGTCGAAGGCCCCGGTATAGGTGGCCGGGTTCGAACGGGGTGTCCTCCCGATGGGGGACTGGTCGATCTCCACCACCTTGTCCAGGTGCTGCACACCTTCCAGCACATCGTGCTCCCCTGGCCGGGCCTTGGACCGGTAGAACTCCTGGGACAGCCGGCGGTAGAGCACCTCGTCCACCAGGGTACTCTTGCCAGATCCGGATACCCCAGTCACGCATATGAACATGCCTAGGGGAAACTCCACATCTATGTTCTTCAGGTTGTGCTGCCTGCACCCCCGCAACACAAGGCTCTTGCCATTGGGCTGCCTCCTTTTCGCCGGCACCGGTATGGCCCGAGTGCCGCTCAGGTACTGGCCGGTGATGGAGGATGGCGTGCCATACACATCCTCCAGGGTGCCCGAGACTACCACGTGACCCCCGTGCTCGCCCGCGCCGGGCCCGATATCCACGATGTAGTCCGCCGTTCTTATGGTTTCCTCATCGTGCTCCACCACAATGAGGGTGTTCCCCAGGTCCCTCAGGTGCAGCATGGTCTCCAAAAGGCGCTGGTTGTCCCGCTGGTGCAGCCCGATGCTGGGCTCGTCCAGGATGTACAGGACGCCGGTAAGCCCTGAGCCGATCTGCGTGGCCAGGCGGATCCGCTGGGCCTCACCGCCTGCCAGCGTGCCAGCGGAACGATCCAGGGTGAGGTAGCCGAGGCCAACGTCCTGGAGGAACCCCAAGCGGGCAATGATCTCCTTGAGTATGCCCTGGGCGATGGTGGCTTCCCTTGGGGACAGGTCGATCCCATGGAAGAAATCCAGCGTCCCTTCAATGGACATGGCCGTGACCTCGGCGATGGACCTCCCGCCCACGAACACCCAGAGGCTCTCCCTCCTCAGGCGTGTCCCCTCACAGGCCGGGCAAGGCCTGGAACGCATGAATTCCTCGATCTCCTCCCTGGCAGCATCGGTCTGGGTCTCCCTGTAACGCCTCTCCAGGTTCCCAAGGACACCTTCGAAGTGAATGTCCCTGACTCGCGTGCGGCCGTAGGTGTTCTGGTAGCGGAATCGCACTCGCTCGCGCCCGGAACCGTGGAGGATAACCCCTATCCACCGGGGGTCCAGCTCCCCCACTGGCACCTTGGTACTGAAGCCGTAGTGGTCTGCTACAGCCTTGAGGAGCTGGGGATAGTACCGGTAGGTTCCCTTGCTCCACGGGGCCACAGCCCCCTCCTCCAGGGAAAGGCTCTTATCCGGTATGATGAGATCAGGGTCCAGCTCCATCTTGCTGCCCAGTCCCATGCACTCGGGACAGGCACCATAGGGGCTGTTGAAGGAGAACACCCGGGGTTCCAGGTCACCCAGGCTTATGCCACACTCAGGACAGGCCATGGTCTGGCTGAACAAGGCCTCATCCTGGTCCGTAACCGCGAGGACGAGCCCGCCGGAGAGCCCCAGGGCTGTCTCCAGGGAGTCCGCAAGGCGGCGCTCGACACCCGCCTTCACCACCAGGCGGTCCACAACCACCTCAATGGTGTGCTTCTTGTTCTTCTCAAGGCTGATCCCTCCGGCCAGCTCCCTGACCTGGCCGTCCACCCTTACCCTGACGTAACCCAGGTGTGCCACATCCTCGAGCACCTTGACGTGCTCTCCCTTCTTGCCCCTGACCATGGGGGCCATGAGGGTGAGCCGGGTGCCCTCGGGGAGACCCATCATCCGGTCCACCATCTGCTCCACAGCCTGCACGGAAATGGGCTGGCCACACTGGGGGCAGTGGGGCCTCCCCACCCGTGCGTATAGAAGCCGCAGGTAGTCATAGATTTCGGTAACTGTGGCCACGGTTGACCTGGGGTTCCGGCTCCCCGCCTTCTGGTCTATGGAAATGGCTGGGGAGAGACCATCGATGCGGTCCACATCAGGCTTATCCATCTGCCCCAGGAACTGGCGGGCGTAGGCCGAGAGGGACTCCACGTAGCGGCGTTGTCCCTCGGCGTATATGGTGTCAAAGGCCAGGGAACTCTTGCCGCTCCCGGAAATCCCCGTCACCACAACCAGGCGTTCCCTGGGTATGTCCAGGTCAATGTTCTTCAGGTTGTGCTGCCTCGCACCCCTTATGGTGAGGAATTCCCTAGGCATGCTGTGGGTCACCCCTGCCCTTCTGCTGTAACTCGAAGATCATGTCCCTGAGAAGGGCTGCCCGCTCGAACTCCAGGTTCCGGGCAGCCTCCTTCATTTCCCTGCTGAGCTTCTCCAGCATGCTCTTCATCTGCTTTCTGGATATGTCCTTTATGTCCTTGTCCAGCCAGTACTCGGGGGATCTCTCGGTTACCCGGGTGGCCTCCAGCACATCCCTCACGGCCTTCTTCACAGTCTCTGGGGTGATCCCGTGGATCCTGTTGTACTCCACCTGTAGGCTCCGCCGGCGGTTGGTCTCCCCTATGGCGGTATCCATAGCATGGGTGACGCTGTCCGCGTACATGATCACCTTGCCCTCTACATGCCGGGCTGCCCGGCCAATGGTCTGTATAAGAGAGGTGGCGGATCGCAGGAACCCCTCCTTGTCCGCATCCAGTATGCACACCAGTGACACCTCGGGTAGATCCAGGCCCTCCCTGAGGAGATTGATACCCACCAGGACATCAAAGGTTCCCAGGCGGAGATCCCTCAGGATCTCCATCCTCTCGAGGGTATCTACCTCTGAGTGAAGGTACCGGACCTTCACCCCCGTCTCCCTCAGGTAGTCGGTGAGGTCCTCCGCCATGCGCTTGGTCAGGGTGGTCACCAGCACCCTCTGGTTTTTCTCCGCCCGGAGCCTAACCTCATGGAGAAGGTCGTCGATCTGGCCTTCAACGGGCCTCGCCTCCACGCCAGGGTCTACCAGGCCCGTGGGCCTGACCACCTGCTCCACAACACCTCGGGACCGTTCCAGCTCGTAGGATCCGGGAGTGGCAGACACATACAGCCTCTGCCTTACCCTGGCCTCGAACTCCTCGAAGGCGAGCGGCCGGTTGTCGAAGGCCGATGGGAGCCTGAAGCCGTACTCCACCAGGGTGGTCTTGCGGGAACGGTCACCTGAGTACATGGCTCCTATCTGGGGAACCGTCACGTGGGACTCATCTATGACGCAGAGGAAATCCTCGGGGAAGAAGTCCAGGAGTGTGAAGGGAGGCTCCCCCGCCCTCCTTCCGGTGAGGTGCCGGGAGTAGTTCTCTATCCCCTTGCAGTATCCCACCTCCCGGAGCATCTCCAGGTCATACCGGGTCCTTTGTTCCAGGCGGTGGGCCTCCAGCACCTTACCCTCCGCCTTGAGCTGAGCCAACCTCTCGTCCAGCTCCTGTTCGATGCTGCGAAGAGCCTTCTCCACATGGTCCTGGGCTACCACGTAGTGGCTTGCGGGGTAGATGGCCACGTGGTTACGCTCCCCCAGGATCTCCCCGGTGAGGACGTCGATCTCCGATATCCTCTCGATGCAGTCACCGAAGAACTCCACCCTTACGGCCTTCTCCGTGTAGGATACGGGGTAGACCTCCAGGACATCCCCGCGCACCCTGAATCGGCCCCGCTCCATGCTCATGTCGTTGCGGGAGTACTGGATGTCCACGAGGTGCCTGAGCACATCGTCCCGGTCCCTCTCCTGGCCTACGCGCAATGACACCACCAGGTCCCTGTATTCCGCGGGGGAACCCAGACCGTATATGCAGGATACGCTGGCGACTATGATCACATCCCTGCGCTCGAAGAGGGCCGATGTGGCGGAGTGTCTTAGCTTGTCCACCTCGTCATTGATGAGGGAATCCTTCTCTATGTAGAGGTCCGACTGGGGGACGTAGGCTTCGGGCTGGTAGTAGTCATAGTAACTCACGAAGTACTCTACGGCGTTGTGGGGGAAGAACTCCTTGAATTCGGAGCATAGCTGGGCAGCTAGTGTCTTGTTGTGCGCTATCACCAGGGTGGGCCTCTGGAGTTCCTGGATGACGTTGGCTACGGTGAAGGTCTTCCCGCTGCCTGTGACGCCCAAGAGCACTACGTGGGGCTCACCTGCCCTGACCCTCTCACAGATCTTGCTTATGGCTATGGGCTGGTCCCCCTTAGGGGTAAGCCCGCCGGCCAACCTGAAGGGTATCCCTTCCATGTTCCTCATCACCTGCAGACTAGATTATATCACAGGCAGGTACCCCGGGGTCACTGGCGCAAGATGGCAAGGTGCTGCCTTCTCGTCCTGGACCTAATCTGGATCAGGGGGCGCTTCTCCGGGGGTAAAGGAACGTAGAACGGGCTTTCCCCTGCGAGTCAGTGCCTCACGCCTTTCTCAAGGGATATATCTACCACTGGCAGTAACCATGTCCTAGGGGGAAGACACAAATTATCCCGGGGTTACGGAAAAGTAGCAGCGGCATTTGGGTAGAATGAATGGGAGGGAGCACGATGAAGCAGATAGTGATCCGAGGGGCCGCTGCTGGGGTGATAGCAGCCCTCACAAGGCTGTGCGTTAGCTGGGTCACCCATGTCCTGGGCCTCCAGCCTATGACCGTTTCCCATGTCTATGGCCTGTTGTTTCTCGGCACCCAGGATGCTGGGGGGCTCTTGGTTGGCTCCATTGGCTTCGTTCTCGCAGCCCCGGTCTATGGGGTTCTCCTGGCATACCTCCTGGAGTTTGATGGATACCGGCACTGGTGGCTCAAAGGTGCCGGCCTGGGAGCTGTGGCCTGGCCATACACCTACGTGCTCTCCCGCAGACTCTACACTGGCCCTCAGCTTTCCCCCACGGCAATCGCTCCCCTTTCATCACTGGCTGGGTTCGTCCTGGCAGGTTTCATTGCCTCGTGGTATCTTTGGCTGGCCCACCGCTACCGCACTAAATCATGACAACCTCATGAGGGCCCGGTCGATCATGACCCGCCGGAGGGTGCCCAGGGCGACCGGGCGGGCCTGGGCTATGATGTCACCAGTGTAACGTCCTTGATGGGCAGCGGGTGAGCCCCCCTGTCCTGGAAGGCCCTGATCTCCGCTATGAGCCCACCAGGGACAGCAATCATCGAGCCTTTCCCCTGGCCAGCAAAAATACCACACCCACGAGGTGACTTTCCAGATCTTCGTACTCGTCTTGCTGATTCAACACATACTGGGCAAACATCTCCCTCTTGGCCGGATAAGCTCTACTCAGTTCACCGGCACGGCGTTTGATGTTCATTAGGTCCTGCGCGTTTTTGGGATTCTCCGCATGGAGCACATGGTGGGCAATGAACTCCAGTCCCGCTTCGCTGATGAAGGTTTTCCACTCATGGAGCGTGGGGTATTCACATTGGAAGCGGAGCCCGTCCTTGTGTTTCTCGGGCAAATAGGCGTCATCTATCAGGATATGCCCACCCGGCTTGACGGTGTCTGCCAGCGCCTTTAAGGTATTAAAGCGCCCAGGAAGAACGTCTCCGACTGCACCGTAGATTACCAAATCGTAGCACCGTTCTTTTTTAACCGCTTCCGCTATGTCCCCAACCTCAAATTCGCAGAGTGAAGAGACATCATATTCCTTTGCCTTCTCTCTTGCATATTCGACGAAGTCGGGAATAAGGTCGATGCCTTTGAAAAGGCATTTGAGCCCTTTAGCAAGCTGGATGGACACCGCACCTTTGCCACAGCCCAAATCCAGAACATAAGCATCTTCGTCAAGCCGGATGTGGCTTTGAATCAGGCTCAGCATTTCGCTGGGGGAACTGCCAAGCTCCCATAAATCCTGCAGCAAATAAGGAAGAAACGGGATGATATCAACCGTATTCGAGGTGAGGGACCTTGCCAGCTTCTCCTGAGCCTGCTCATTCATAAATGCTGTCCCCCTATAATGCGAACAGGTCTCATATCCGCCACGTGCTTGAGGCCTCGATGGAGCCGCTCTCTCCTCTAAAGATGTTTTTACCCCGTGGTCACGTCCAACGCGGGGAACCCGTCACTGGTACTTGGGCCGCTGCCGCTATTCTCTTTCCCTGCCCATGGGTACCTCCGGTTTCTCTGGCTTTAACCTTTTTGCCTGTGCCTTCCCATCCGGATCCCCCCGGGTGGCTTTCCTTTTCGAGGCTTTCGCCTCTTCCCTGTAGGAACATCCGGCGCGTTCCGCGGCACCCGGCGTCTGCCGGGCAGGACTCTTACCCCCGCCCCCTCTCTTCTGTCCAGACCAGTGAGGGCTCAGGGACTCTGGTAGAGGATAGCCCCTTCCTTAAACACTGCGTGAACACCCGAGGCAAGCACCGAGATTTCCTCCAGGGGATCGCCTGACAAGACCAGGATATCCGCCAGTTTCCCGGGTTCAAGCGTGCCAAGCACGTGGTCAAGGCCAAGGGCCTCGGCGGCGACACGGGTTGCCTGCTGGATGACCTCCAGCGAGCGGGTGCCCAGCTGGGCTCGGAGTACCATCTCGCCTGCGTTACCCCCGTGGGGGTTCACCGGTGTGCCGGCATCCGTTCCCATGGCTACCCGGACTCCCGCCTCGCATGCCTTCAGGTAGTTCTCGTAGGCCCGGTCCCTGACCCACTTGGCCTTCTGTATCATGAACCCGGGGACTCCTCCCTCCGCACCCTTCTGTATCATGCAGTCGAATATGCAGAGGGTAGGAACGAGAAACGCATTCCGCGACAGCAGCATGTCTATGGTTTCATCGTCCAAGAGGGAACCGTGCTCTATAGTATGGGCACCTGCCCTCAGGGCATTCTTCATGCCCTGGGCCCCATGGGCGTGAACCGCCACCCGCTTGCCAGCCTTTTCAGCCTCCACCACGGCGGCCCTGATCTCCTCCTCGTTGAACTGCGGCGCTCCCGGGTCCTCCCCGGGCGTCATGACCGCCCCGGTGCCCATCATCTTGACCACGTCAGCCCCAGCCTTCAGCTGCAGGCGAACCGCCTTTAGCACCTCAGCCGGTCCGTCGGCCTCATGGTACATGCCTTGGTAGTACTCGTTCCCTGCGGCGCTCATCGAAATGATCCGCCCGCTCACAACCAGCCGAGGCCCCCTTATCATGCCCTCTTCTATGGCTCGTCTGAGGCTGATGTCTATGTAGTTCCTTGCTCCCATGTCCCGGAGGGTCGTGAACCCCGCCTCCAGGGTACACGTGGCGTTGGCCGCAGCCTTGAGCGTCCGGTATGCGTCGGGTTCGTCCTTTTCCCGGTAGACATCAGCGGAGGCATGGAGGTCCAGGTGGACGTGGCAGTCGATGAGGCCGGGCATGACCGTCATACCCTCAAACTCCATGACCCTTACCTCGCTACTCCCCTGGAGGCCACCGGCGAAGGAAGCCGGCTCAATCCCGGTGATTCTGGGTCCTTCGATGATGACACACATGTCATGCATGGGCTGCCGCCCGGTTCCGTCGATGAGATTGGAGGCCTTTATTATGGTTCGCACCTGCGTCACCTCCTGGTGTGCGTCTAGCATGGCCCGCCCCTGCCATGGTAGGGTAATTCTTCCCGGCCACTGGCAAACCTCTATCCTACAGAGGAAAGGGGCCAGGTGTGGGCCAGGCCGGAAGACCGGCTGGTCCACAGGGTAGAATACCCAGTGAAGATCATGTGCATGGGGGTGATTGGCTTGTTCACCGTCGGCGAGGCAGATCTGGATGTCTTCCGTCTGGAGGGGTTTGAAACGCGAATGGAGGCCATTAGGGTACGGGTAAGGCCTAAACTGGAGGAGCTGGGCGCGATCCTCCGTCACCCCTTGAGCCATGTGGTAGGCGAAGAGATGTACCCGCACGTCGCGAAACACATGAGAAGGAAGACCAATCCTCCCCCCGAGACATGGGTGGCCTTCGGACCGTCACCCCGGGGCTACAAGGCCATGGCGCACCTGGCGGCCACCGTGGGACCCGAGGGTCTTGGCACGAGACTCTCCCTTACCTCAGAGTCCAGGGACAAGGCCTCCTTCGCCGGGGTGCTCCGGGATGACCGGGTAGCCCTGCCTAGCGACTACCGCTGCCGCCATCGTCTCAAGCCAGGCGGGGAGGACACCGGGACACTAGGCATCGCAGAACGGGAGGCACTGGCTGGAGAGATGCTCCTCTTCAGGGACTCCTGGGTCATCCTGGAGAGGATCATACGCATAGGCGACCCTGTCCTGTCCAGTCCCGATCTGGTCAACACGCTCCTTTCCTCACTGGAGGAGCTGGCACCCCTTTACCGTGAGATCCGCAGCAGGGCCCTATGACCTCGTGCCAGAACCCTTTATCCTTCCGATGAGTCTCTTAAGCGGCATTGACGAGCCGATTTCCGCGTGATGCCTGTCGCCGGGCCTGGGAAGGGGAATAATGCCCAGGCTCTTACCCCATACACCAGAGCGGAGATAGCGGGTCTTTCCCTGTTCATTTGCGACCAGCAGGTGAACGTGATCCCCTGCCATGTCCAGCGCTGCCTCCAGATCATGGCGGGAGTTCACCCTGTCCCCGTCCACCGCCAGGATCACGTCGCCCCCACGGAGCCCCGTATCGTGGGCGGGCATACCCGGTATCGCACCCATGATCTTGATCCCCTCGGGTGCGGGCACGAGGTACGGGTTGCCTCGGAGCTCTCGACGGTTGCCCAGGTGAACCACGGCCTCGTGGCCGAGTCCAGAGAAGAGCGCCGCAACCCACTGGAGTGCGGGTACCCGGGAGGACGCCACAGCCAGGCAAAGCAGGACGGCACTGTAAATGGCCAGGTTAACCGCGCTCCTATGGCACTTAGCCTTCGGTGGCAGGGTCACGGCGAGATCGCTATAGCCTAGGGCCGCTACGATAGGGAAGATGATAAAGGCCAGGTCCGGGGCATCCAAGGGCACACTGGGTGGCGGGGCAACCAGGGGCCACCAGTCTGGCATGGGTATGGCCTCCCCCAGCTCGGGCACGCTCCCCAGGACCAGCACAGCCAGGGGTATGGGCCAGAAGCGCTGGAGGGAGAACCCTGGCACCACATGCCCAGCCCTGTTCTTCACGTACAGCGGCGTATTACACGATGCTCCGCTAACCGCCATGAGGAAGCTCTCTGTCACATGAAGGACCGCCACAATGGCCACAAGACCTGGCACGTAGATATCGGGCCAGCCGGTGGCAAGGTGCACCAGGGAGATGATGGCCGCGGCGTACGAGAAACACACGAACCGTGGATGCAGGAGGTATAAGGAGAGGGCCAGTGCCAGCAGGATAGCGAAACTGGTGGTGTAAGGGGATACACCGATGTAGACCATGATGAGGGTGCCCAGCACACCACCGAGCATGCCATAGCCCATGGCCTGGACAGTCTGGGGGAACGCCCTGTTTATGGCGACCCCGTATATGCCTCGCTCCATGTTCTCAACCCGGCGGTACTGGGAAAACACCAGGAGGGCTATGATCCAGAACACGTACGAGGTGGCAGGGCTCACCACTGCCATGGGTACCGCCTTGAGCACAATGAGGAACAGGTCAAAGAAGGTGTGCAAGAAAATGCCTCCAATCAGGCGGCCGAGGCCATCATTCGCTCCCTGAGCACCTCCAAGGCCTTCTTAACCTGGCTGTCAGGGCCATTGGAGGGGGAAGATGCTGTCTCACCCTCCTCCAGCTCTATTTGGATATGGGGTTCGATCCCCTCCCCGTGGATTACCTGGCCTGAAGGAGTCAAGTAGCGGGCTGTTGTGAGCTTCAAACCGGTACCGTCCCTAAGACTTATTATTGACTGGATCGAGCCCTTTCCAAAGGTCTTGGCACCTACGAGCGTGCCTACCCCACGGTCCCGGATCGCGCCTGCCAGGATCTCGGAGGCACTGGCGCTCCCTCCGTTCACCAGCACTACTATGGGGTGACGGTAGCCGTCCGATGAAGAGGTTACCTGCTCGTGAGAGCCGTCTTTACCCGCGATCTCAACTATGGGTCCCTCAGGAACAAAGATGGGAGCTATGGCTATGGCCTCCTGGAGTAGCCCGCCAGGGTTAGAGCGGAGGTCCAAGAGGAGGCCCTGGGCCCCCCTGTTCTCCATCTCGCGGACCGCTTTGGTCACTGATTCCATAGTGTCCTCTGTGAAGTTGATGATACGCAGGTATCCTATGTCATCTCCAACCATTTCCCACTCTACGGAGGCCAGTTTCACATTGTCCCGCACTATGCTGAAGTGCAGGATCTGGCCGTCCCGGGTAACCTGCAGGTCAACCGGGGTTCCCTCGGGGCCTCGTATCAGCCTCACCGCTTCCTCCAGGGTGGCCTGGGTTATGTCCTTCCCGTCCACCGACAGGATCTGGTCGCCAGCGCGCAGGCCGGCCTCATCAGCGGGACTCCCCTTAACCGGGGCTATGACCGTCACGTAGCCATGCTTGACTCCCACGTGAACGCCTATCCCGGAAAAGGTCCCGGTGGTATCCTCGTTGAGTTGCTGGTACCCCTCGGTATCCAGGTACTCCGAGTAGGGGTCGCCAAGGTACCCTACCAAGCCTTTCAACGCGCCTTCCAGCATTGCGCCTGGCTCAACCTCGGTGACGAAGTGGCTTTTCACTGCATTGACCACCTTGACCATCTTGGGCAGATCGAAGCCCTCTAGCTCTGGGAAGATGACCTCGTAACCGTGGGTGCGGAAGTAGTAGGCCGTTCCCATGCTCGACACAAAGGCAACCAGGACTACGAGAAGAATGGTCTTAAGAACACGGGGCATGGCTCTTGACCGCCCTTCGGACCGGATGGAATGGGACCGTTCCAAGTTTAGCACATCTAGCAGGTGAGCTGCAACACGCCCGCCCGCTGGGGCCAGTATCCACTAAGGAGGCCGCCGGGCACGGTCCCTGCCCTCACCCAGAAAGCGTGGCGCATCCCTGCTTTACCAGGGTACTTCCACGGCTCGCCTTGGGTTCCCTGCCACCAGTCTATGCGGCTCATGGAGAGGGGAGGCCCGGAGGCCTCCCGCCAGTCTATCTATATCGCTCGGGGTTTTCAGTAGTAGGCCATGGGGTTTACTGCTGTGCCGTCAACTCGAACCTCGAAGTGGAGGTGGGGGCCTGTGGACAACCCGGTACTGCCTACCCTGGCTATGGCTTGGCCCTGCCTGACCTCTTGCCCGTAACCCACCAGGAGCACGGAGCAGTGGGCATACAGGGTGGATATCCCGCCGCCGTGGTCCAGGATGATACAGTTGCCGTAGCCTCCAAGAACCCCCGAGTAGATGACTCCTCCGTCTTCAGCGGCCAGGATGGTCCGGCCCGAGGGTGCCGCGATGTCAATGCCCGTGTGCATGCGCTGGGTCCTCAAGATGGGATGGAGCCGCATCCCGAAGTAGGAGGTGATACTCCCGGGGGTAGGCCAGGCGAGTTTGAAACCATCCTTGCTCGCCCTGCGGATCTTGGCCTGGATCTCCTGAATGGTCTTGACCAGCTGGTTTGACAGGCGCTCCAGCTCGTCCAGTTCCCGCTCATACTTCTTCTTATCCTGGACCACCGATGCCAGGTAGACCTGGCGCTCCCGGGAGGTGTTTTCGAAGTATTCCTTCTTGCTTACTACCTCCTGTTTTAGCTCCTCAAGTTCCTGCCGGTGGGCCTCAAGGTTGGCCTTGTGGCGTTCTACTTCTTCCTTCTCCGCGGTTACCTGGTGGAAGAGGGAAACATCGTGGGTGACCACGAGTTTCAGGAGTTCGAAGCGTCCCAGGAAGTCGCCAAAGGACTTGCTGGCTAGTACCACCTCGATGAAACTGAAGTTGCCGTTTTCGGCAATGGCTCGGACTCGCCTCCCCAGGAGGTCCGTTCTCTCCTCCAGCTCTTCTATCTTCTGGGCCAGCTCGGCCTCGGTGGTGGCAATGCGGTCTTCAAGGATGGCGATCTCGGCCTCAAGATCTACCAGCTCCTGAGCCGTCTGTTCCAGTGTTGTCTCAAGGCGGGTTATCTCCGACCTTACGGTGGCCTCCTGCCGCCTGGTGTTCTCCAGGTTTCTCTTTTGCTGCTCTATCCTCTTATTGACTTTGTTCAGCTCTTCTGTCTTCTTGTTCAGCTCGCTGTTAAGGTCCGTGGCCCAAGCTGGAACAGTGGCAAGGATCACCACAGACAAGGCCAAGGCTAGAGCTGGCTTGAGTCTCCCCTTGAACACCATTTATCCCCCCCTAGACCCTGAGAAACTGGCGAAGTGGCAGGCATGAGCCCAGGGCGCCGACCCCGGCTCCCACGCCAGCCAGCAAAAGGGACACATTGGTCAAGAGCGGCTGGCGGGGCAGGACCGGGATGAATGGGGCCGACTTCATGACTACCTCCACAAAGCGCTCGTAGCCGTACCAAGTGGCTCCCATAGCCACCAGGGCTCCGGCAAGGCCCAGCAACACTCCTTCAAGGAAGAAGGGCCATCTAATGAATCCATCGGTCGCCCCTACCAGCTTCATAATGGCCACCTCCCGGCGGCGTGCTATCACCGTGAGGCGAACCGTGTTGGAGATGAGTATTACCGTGGCTGAGCCCAGCAGGGCCAGGATAGCCGCGGCAGCCCACCTGGTAGCCCTTATGATCTGGACAAGATTGTCCATGATGTCCTGCCTGTGGTCCACCCGGACCACTCCGGGAAGCCCAACCACAGCCTGGGCCACCTCGCGGACATTCTCCGGGCCTATGACCCTGATCTCCAGGGAATCCCTGAGGGGGTTCATCTCCTCAACCGCCTCAAGGAGGTAGCTCTGGTCACCGAATTGCGCCTTGAGCCGTTCCAGCGCCTCGTGTCTGCTTACAACCTTCACCTCGGCTACGTGCTCGATCTCCTCTACCCTTGCCTTGATAGTCCCCGTGGCCTCTTGGGTGACATCGTCGCCCATGTAGGCCTTGACCTCTACCTGGCCCTCTATGAAAGTGGCCATGTGGTCAAGGTTGGCCGAGACCAGGAAGAACACACCCAGCACCAGGAGGGCTATGGCCATGGTGGTGGCCGACGCTATGCTCATGGCCTTGTGCCGCCTTATGCCCGTGAACGCGCTGCCTGTAAGGTACCCTAGGGTTCTAAACCGCATGACCGTAGACCCCGTGGGGGGTATCCCGCACAACACTCCCGCCTTCCATCTGGATGACGCGCTTTCTCATAGAATCAACTATCGGCTTGTCATGGGTCGCCATGATGACGGTGGTGCCCCGGCGGTTGACCTCCGAGAGCAGGGCCACGATACCCCAGGACGTATCAGGGTCCAGGTTGCCTGTGGGCTCGTCGGCTATGATGACTGAGGGATTGTTCACTACTGCCCTGGCCAGGGCCACCCGCTGCTGCTCACCGCCTGACAGGTGGTGGGGCATGTCGCTGGACCTCTCCCCCAGCCCGACCATTTCCAGGACCGCGGGAACCTTCCGCCGGATCTCCCTCTTGGAGGCCTCGATGACCCTGAGGGCAAAGGCCACGTTCTCAAAGACTGTCCTGTCTGGAAGGAGTTTGAAGTCCTGGAACACCACACCAATGGTACGCCTGAGGCGAGGTACATCCCGCCTCCGCATGCGCCCGAGGTCTACTCCGTTCACCACTACCGTTCCTGACGTGGGAGTCTCCTCGCGGTAGATCATCTTCACCAGGGTTGACTTGCCGGCACCGCTGGGTCCAACGACAAAAACGAACTCCCCCTTGCAAATGCTGAAGGAGATGTTCGACAAGGCTGTCACATTGTTACCATAAATCTTGGAAACGTACTTCATTTCGATCACATGTACCACTCCAGGTCACTGGTAAATGGGAGGAGGCCTAGCCTGCTAGCGGCAGGCAGCCTCCGGGGAAGAAGGTCCTTTCTGGTATTCGACATAATCCCGGCGATTCCTTGTTTGGGCTGTCAGTTGTCACCTAAACGTTACAAAAATCGGCATGAAAAAGCGAATTTGGTCATTACCAGCGGTTTTTGTGTCGTGGCGTAGGACTGCCTGGAGGGAACTGGCGGGCAAAGAGGGTGTGTCCCACGGGAAAGCCCCGGGTAGGGGCGATCAATAGACCGTCCATGCCATCTCTGCGGACTCGCGGGTCCCCCATGAAAGGCCCACAGCCTGTGGTTTATGAGCCCTTCAAGGGTTAAAACGGTGCAGTTGTTCCGTGGTAAACCGTCCTGGCAGCGTCAGGATTGGCCGTGGGGACTCTTCATGGCCACCGCCCTCTGGGCGGCTTCAACTATGGCCCTGGGGGTGAGCCCATAGGCCTCTAGGAGTTCCCCGGGGGCCCCCGACTGGCCGAAGGCGTCACGTACTCCCACACGCAGCACGGGGCCTGGCCTGGCTTCCGCCAGGGCCTCGCACGCTGCGCTCCCCAGGCCGCCAATGATGGTATGCTCCTCTGCAGTGACTACCGCCCCGCACTCCGCCAGGTTCACCAGGCCTGGAACATCCAGGGGCTTCAGGCAGGATACGTTGGCTACGGCGGCATCGATCCCCAGGGTCCCAAGAACCGAAGCAGCTTCCAGCGCCTGGGCCACCATTATGCCAATAGCCAGGATGGCCACGTCTTTGCCCTCCCTGAGCAGCCGTACCCGGGGGTCGTAGGGCCTGCCGTCGTCTGGGAGTATGACAGGCACTTCCGGCCGTCCCAGCCTGAGATATACTGGGCCATCTACCTTTCTGGCGTACATCACCATCTTCCGGGTCTCAACAGCATCCGCCGGCACCAAGACGGTCATACCAGGGATGGCCCTCATGAGGGCAAGGTCCTCCAGGGCTTGGTGGGATGCGCCGTCCTCGCCCACGGTGAGCCCTGCGTGAGACGCGGCGATCTTCACGTTCAGGTGCGGGTAGCCTATGCTGTTTCTCACCTGTTCCCATGCACGACCCGTGGCAAAAATCGCAAAGGTGCTGGCGAAGGGGATCTTGCCGGCTGCCGCCAGCCCGGCTGCGACTCCCATCAGGTTCTGCTCGGCTATGCCCATGTTGAAGAAACGGCCGGGGAAAGCCTTCCCAAATAGGGCGGTTTTGGTGGACTTGGAGAGATCAGCGTCCAGCACTACCACCCGGTCATCCTGCTGGCCTAGTTCCACCAGGGCCTTGCCGTAGGCATCCCGGGTGGCCATCCTCTCAGTCACCACGCATCCCTCCCCCAAGTTCCTGCAAGGCCAGGGCGGCCTCGTTGTCACTTGGTGCCTTGCCATGCCAGTCCACCTGGTTCTCCATGAAGGAGACGCCCTTCCCCTTGACGGTCCTGGCCAGGATCATTGCGGGCCGGCCGCAGGGATGCCTCGCCTGGGCCAGGGCATCAAGTATTCCGGAGTAGTTGTGCCCGTCAATGGTCAGGACCTCCCAGCCGAAGCCCCGCCACTTGTCCTCCAAGGGCAGGGGACACATAATGTCGGCCACAGGGCCATCGATCTGGAGCCCGTTCCAGTCGAGGAACACCGTGAGGTTGTCCAGGCGGTAGTGAGCCGCGGCCATGGCTGCCTCCCAGATCTGCCCTTCCTCGCTCTCGCCATCGCCCACCAGGGTGTATACCCTCCAGGAAGCCCCGTCCATCTTGCCTGCAAGCGCCAGGCCTACCGAGAATGACAGCCCTTGCCCCAGGCTTCCCGTAGATGCCTCCACCCCAGGGGTTTTTCTCATATCCGGGTGTCCCTGCAGGTGACTGCCAAGGCGTCGCAGCGTGAGAAGGTCCTCCTCGGGGAAGAAGCCTTTCTTGGCCAATACCGCATAGAGCGCTGGGCAGGCGTGCCCCTTGGACAGCACGAAGCGATCCCGCTGGGGCCAGCAGGGGTCTTCCGGGTTGACCTTCATTACCCGGAAGAAAAGGGCAGTGAGGATTTCCACCGCTGATAGAGAGCCCCCTGGATGTCCCGAGCCAGCAGCATGGGTCATCCGGATGATGTGCTTGCGGACCTCCCTGGCCACAGCCTCGAGATCACCGTAGTTCCCGTCCCTCATCTCCCAACCTCCCTGCGGGCGAAGTATCTATGTCTAAGAGTCTCCTTTATCAGCCATGGGATAGCTAGTTGCCTCTTCCACCGCCTGGGCTCCCTGAACAGGCGGTAGAGCCACTCCAGGTTGAGAGAGCGCACCCACTCAGGGGCGCGCCTGGCGTCACCGGCCATGACATCCAAGGCTCCTCCCACACCGATACCCAGGGAGACCCGGGTGCCGTCGAGGTGGCGTCTTAAGAACCTCTCCTGCCTGGGCACGCCTAGGCCCACTAGGAGTACCCGGGCGCGCGATGCCCTGATGGAGTCCACGATAGCCTGTTCTTCCTTGGGCAAGAAGAAGCCGTGATGGTACCCGGCCACCCGTAGGCCCGGGTAGGCTACGGGCAGGCGTTGCGCCGCCCGGGCCACGGTGTCCTCCCGGGTTCCCAGGAGGTAAACGGGCCAACCCTCCCGGGCAGCCTCCTCCAGGACCCCGCCGGCCAGCTCAATGCCGGGCACCCTGCCTGGCAGGGGTCTCCCCAGCACCCTGGAGGCCCACACGACACCTATGCCGTCTGCCACCACCATGTCAGCGCTCAAGAGCGCCTCATGGAGATCTGGATCCCTCTTTGCCACGAAAAGGGTCTCAGGGTTTGCCGTCACAACCAAATGGGCTCCATCCCTGGCACGCGCCATATCCCTGGCCCGCCCGATGGCCTCCTGCGTGTCCACGGGGTCAAACCGGTAGCCGAGCACCTCCGGGGTACCCCTCTTTTCCAAGAGACCTGCCACCAGCTGGGCGGTGCGGTACGAAAGGCTGTGGAGCCGAGCCGAGCAGGCCAGGAGGTCTTGCCTGATCTCGTCCCTTCTTGACCACGTTTGCTCCAGCGTCAGGAGCAAGTCCTCAAGGGTCATCTGGGAGAGGCCGAGCGTGGGCAGCTGGAAGATGCCGCTGAGAGCGTCCACCTTGGGGTCGTAGGATACTGCAACTGTTGGTACTCCGGACATGGCGGCTAGCACCGCACCGTGAAGCCGGACAGATATCACCAGGTCCATGGCAGCTATCATGGGGTAGAGGGCGTCAAAACCTCCCTCAACCACCCGGGCACCCGCCGAGACACAGCCCGCATCCTCCAGACCCTGCTTGTCCTGGGAGGCTTGAAGGGGCACGAAGACCACCTGGCCCCCGACGTGAGAAGCCAGGAGGCTCGCGGCTTTCGAAAGGGTCCCGTAGTGGTGGGTCTGGCCCTTCCAGGGGCGCGGGAGGACCCCGATGACGGGGCGGCTAATATCGACACCCTGGGCTGCCAGGAGATTGCGCCCCTCGTCCCGGGAGCCTGGGCCCAGGAACAGTACGGGGTCTGCCGTGACCTCGACATTGCCGGTGTCTATCGCCAGGTCCTCGAGGAGCCGCAGTGACCCCTCATCCCTGAGACATACCAGGTCGAGATGGACAAGCCACCGGAGGAGGCGTTTCCCCAGGTATCCCTTCACAGGGCCGATCCCCTGCCCATACAGGACAGATGGCTTGCCCAGGAGGCGGGCCCAGAGAGCCAGCCCCAGGTAGTAGGGAATGCTCTTGGGGCCCGTGGCATCCTGGAGGAGACTGCCACCCCCGCTTATGAAAATGTCCGAGCGGGCGATGGCCAGGTTTATGGCAAAGGGGTCGGTCCTCCTGATGGCCTTTACGCCATGCGTCTTCGCGGTAAAGTGGGGATCCCGGGAGAGGACGGTGAACTCGATGGAGCCCACCGCCTTCCTGAGAGCCATTATGATAGCTCTCAGCATAATCTCGTCCCCGGTATTGCCAAAACCGTAGTACCCGGATACTACCGCCCGGATCACCCTGCCACCGCCTCGGAATCAGGCCTTGCCATTAAGGTTACTCTCGAGAAACCCGTTGATGAAGATATCGATGTCCCCGTCCATGACCCGGTCGACGGCCCCCACCTCCACGCCGGTCCGGTGATCCTTCACCATGCTGTAGGGCTGGAACACGTAGGAACGGATCTGGCTTCCCCAGGCGATCTCCTGCTGCTCACCCTTTAAGGCCGCCATCTCCCGCTCTCTCTCCTCTACCTGGCGCTCCAGGAGCTTGGAGCGGAGAATGCGCATGGCCGTGGCCCTGTTAGAGTGCTGGGAACGTTCCCGCTGGCAGGATACCACAATCCCAGTGGGGATATGGGTTATGCGAACCGCAGAGTCGGTCTTGTTGACGTGCTGCCCTCCGGCACCACTGGAACGAAAGGTGTCCACCCTCAGGTCCTCGGTGTCTATCTCCACCTCTTGATCCTCCGGGATCTCGGGGAGGACCTCCACAGAAGCGAATGATGTATGGCGGCGGGACGAGGCGTCAAAGGGCGAGATCCGGACCAAGCGGTGGACGCCCTTCTCCGACTTCAGGAAACCGTAGGCGAAGTCGCCCCTGACCAGGAAGGTCACACTCTTGACCCCGGCCTCGTCACCGGGCAGGATGTCCAGGGGCTCCACCTCGTAACGCTTGATCTCGGCCCAGCGAGAGTACATCCGGTAGAGCATCTGAACCCAGTCCTGGGATTCGGTGCCTCCTGCCCCCGCGTGAAGCGATATGATGGCATGGTTCCTGTCATGGTCCCCCTGGAGCAGGCTCCTGATCTCGTAGTCCTTCAAGTCCTTGCCCAGCTGGGACAGTTTCGTCCTGGCCTCGTCAGCCAGGGAGAGGTCTCCCTCCTCCTCCCCCAGGGTACACAGGATCTCGATCTCCTCCAGCCGCGAGGAGAGCTGCTCGTGGGCAGCCGCCTCCGACCTCAGGGCGGCGGTGCGCTTCAGGATGTCCTGGGCCTTCTGGGGATCGTCCCAGAAGGCCTGGTCAGATGCCTTCTCCTCCAGTGCCGCTATCTCCTGGCGCCTCCCGGCTAAGTCAAAGAGACCTCCCAAGTCTGGTGAGTTTGTCCTTCATGGGCTGCAGTTCCCGCAGGATCTCGTCGTACACTGTTGTGCCTCCCTATGCCGTTTTGCCACAGCACTTCTTGTACTTCTTCCCACTGCCGCAGGGGCAGGGGGCATTGCGCCCGGTTGAGGGGCCAGAAGCCCTCTTGGGCTGGGGCCTGGAATCCCCCCTGCCCCCCTCCATCATGGGCCGGGGCGCCTGGGGCTGTGATGTGAGGCGGGCCCTGAACAGGAGGGTCACTACCGTGACCTGTATGCTCCTGATCATCTCCTCAAAGGTAGCGTGGGCTTCGATCTGGTACTCCAGGAACGGGTCCTTGTGCCCGTAGGCCCTGAGGCTGATGCCCTCCCTGAGATCGTCCATGGCATCCAGGTGGTCCATCCACTTGGAGTCCACCACCCTCAGGGTCACCTGGCGCTCCAGTTCCCTCATGGTCTCTGGGCCTATCTCCGCTTCCTTCTTGTCGTAAGCGGCAACGGCCCAATCCTTTATCACGCCCACCAGGCGATCCCTGCCCAACCCCCCCAGGATGGAGGGGTCCAGGCGGGTGTCCCGGGGGAACGTGGCCTCTACCGCTCGGGCCAGGCCCGCAAGGTCCCAGTCTTCGTGGTGTACGTGACCGCCAGCGTAGTTGTCCAGGCTTTCTTTGATGACCACGTCCATCATGGCGATCATCCTGTCCTTGAGGTTCTCCCCGTGAAGCACCTGGCGGCGCTGCTCGTAGATGACCTCACGCTGCCGGTTCATGACGTTATCATACTCCAGGACCCGCTTGCGGATGTCGAAGTTCCTTGATTCCACCCTCTTTTGAGCCCTCTCGATGGCCCGGGTGAGGAGGGAGTGTTCTATGGGCTCGTTCTCGTCTATGTTGAGGCGGTCGAAAAGACCCTGGATCAGATCAGACCCAAAGAGCCTCATGAGGTCATCTTCCAAGGATATGTAAAAGCGGCTGGAGCCGGGGTCCCCCTGGCGCCCAGAACGCCCCCTAAGCTGGTCATCAATGCGCCTGGCCTCGTGCCGCTCGGTACCTATGATGTGGAGGCCTCCGAGTCCGGTTACGCCTTCGCCGAGGACTATGTCTGTTCCACGGCCAGCCATGTTTGTGGCTATGGTGACCGTGCCGGCCTGGCCGGCGTTCTTGATGATCTCCGCCTCTTTCTCGTGGTGCTTGGCGTTGAGAACCTGGTGTGGCACTCCCCGTTTCTTAAGCATGTCACTGAGGATCTCGGACTTCTCGATGGACACGGTGCCCACCAGCACTGGCTGGCCTTTTTCGTGACGCTCGCAGATCTCCTCGACGACCGCCCTGAACTTGGCCCTCTCCGCAGGGAAGACTACATCTGGGTACCCTGCCCTGTTAAGTGGCTTGTTGGGGGGGATAACCGCCACGTCTAACCCATATATCTGCCGGAGTTCCTCTTCCTCGGTAACCGCGGTACCCGTCATCCCTGCCAGCTTCCGGTACATCCGGAAGTAGTTCTGGAAGGTAATTGTGGCCACAGTCTGGGTCTCCTGCTCGATCTTCACGCCTTCCTTGGCCTCGATGGCCTGGTGCAGGCCGTTGGAGTACCTGCGGCCGAACATGAGCCTGCCGGTGAACTCGTCCACGATGATGACCTGGCCGTCCTTGACCACGTAGTCCCTGTCCCGCTTCATGAGGCAGTGAGCCCTGAGGGCGTTGGAGATGCAAGTCTGGAAGCTCACCTTGTCCTGTTCAACCCCGTCAGCCTCTTCCACGGCCTCGTCACTGCCGTAGAGTCCAGGCATCCCCAGGTACTGCTCGATCCTGCGCTGGCCTTCCTCGGTAAGGGGAACAGCCCGCCCCTTCTCGTCCACCTCGTAGTCCCTGCCCTCTCGAAGCTGGCGAACCGTCTTATCGCACCTGTAGTAGTAGTCTGGCGGTTTGGCGCTGGGTCCTGATATGATGAGCGGTGTTCGAGCCTCGTCAATGAGGATGCTGTCCACCTCGTCCACGATGGCATAGTTCAAGGGGCCCTGGACCACCTGGCTGATGTGGAGCGCCATGTTATCCCTGAGGTAGTCAAAGCCGAACTGGTTGTTGGTACCGTAGGTTACGCCCCCAAGATAGGCGTTCTTGCGTTCCTTGTAGTCCAGGCCGTGGACGACCACGCCAACGTCTAGACCAAGGAAGGAGTAGATGGCTCCCATCCACTCGGCATCCCTGCGTGCCAGGTAGTCGTTGACGGTCACAATGTGAACACCCTCGCCGGGGAGTGCGTTGAGATAGGCAGGCAGCGTGGCCACTAGGGTCTTACCCTCTCCGGTCTTCATTTCGGCTATGTTGCCTTCGTGAAGCACGATGCCGCCCATGAGCTGCACGTCAAAATGGCGCATGCTAAGGGTGCGCTTGGCAACCTCACGCACCACGGCAAAGGCCTCGTTGAGGATCCCCTCCAGCGTTTCTCCCCGCTCCAGGCGCCCGCGGAACTCGGCTGTCTTAGCCTGCAACTCCGCTTCGGAAAGCCGGGAGACGGGATCCTCCAGGGCGTTGATGGCCTCTGCCATCCCGCGCAAGCGCCGCATCTCTCTTTCGTTCTGGTTTCCAGTCACCAGGTTAGCGAGCAGTCGAAGCACAACTTCACCCTCTCTAGGCTGGAAAAAGGTCAGGAGGCATGGGCATCTCCCATGGCTCCTCTCGATTGTAGCATTTTTGGCGGGAGGCGGCAACGAGATCTCGGGATACTCAACTCCTGTAGCAGCGATTACTGCAATGTGCCTTCTAGAGCGTCAGCCCCCGCAGAAGTCCTTCACAGCCCCGGCCAGAACCCGGGCAGCCTCAAGGACCTGGGCGAAGTCCACCCACTCCACGGAGGCGTGAAGCCCCTCCCCCCCGGGGCCAAAGAGAACAGATGGGATTCCAGACCGGGCCAGGATGGCGGTATCCATCCAACCTGCTTGGCCCACCAGCCTGGGCTCCCTGCCCAGCGAGCTGGAGGCCCCTTGAAGGCTGCGGATGATGGGCTCCCCTGGAGATACCTCCAGCCCGGGCCTGAAAAAGAACACTTCTCGGGCCGTCTTCACACCCTGCCCTTCCAGCCCCGAGAGCACCTGTGCCACCTCGGCCTCGATGTCTTCTCGGGTCTCACCAGGAACGGTCCTCCTTTCGAACTCTACATGGCAATGGTCGGGGTAGGTGCTGAGCTCGCGGCCACCCTTGATGATGGAGGCATGTATGGAAGGGGGCCCGACAAGTGGGTGGGGCCTATCAAGTAGGCCTTGCCCTAGGTCCTCAAAGGCCCTCAGGACGTGGCCGGCCCTGGAAATGGCGTCAATCCCGCTGGTGTAGTCGCTGCCATGGGCCCTCCTGCCCAGCACCTCCACGTTGAACCACGCAAAGCCCTTGTGGGCTATGATGATATCCAGGCCTGAGGGCTCAGCCACGATGGCCGCGTCTGCCCTGTGCCGCTTGACCAAGTCCTCCATGCCTTCACTGGCATACTCCTCATCCGCCACACCGGCCACAACCACATCACCTCTAGGCTGGAAGCCCGAATTCACCAAGGCGTCAATGGCGCCCATGATGGACGCAAGGCCGCCCTTCATGTCCACCGCGCCCCTACCGTAGACCTTGCCATCACAGCATGAAGCGTTGAAGGGATCGATCTCCATCCCATCGACCCCCACCGTGTCCATGTGGCCGCAGAGCATCAAGGACCTGCCCTTTCCAGTGCCCTTCAGAACAGCTACCACGTTGGGGCGGTCCGGGGGGCCCTCCACGCAGGTCTCCAGGCCCAGAGCCCTGCATTCATGGAAGAGGTAATGGGCCATCTCCCTTTCGCCGGCACCGCCGGGAACCAGGCTTGGGTTCACTGATGGGATCTGGATCATCTCGCGAAGGCAACGAAGGACTTTCTCATCCCTGATGGTTGCTGCCATGGCATTCCCTCCCTCATGGCCCGGAATTCTGCGGTGCCCGCGGGGAAACCTCTCTTTCCCGAAGCGCACGCCTAGATCCAAGAGCCATTGCAGCTCCTCAGAACCTCCCCAGGCAGCGCGGCATTTCGGGGCTGGGCTGGGCTGGCCCTGCAACCCCTAGAACACTTCTGTCACTCGTTTTCGCCCTTCTTAGACTCCAGAAACCTGCGGATCACCGCCGCAAGGGTGGCCACACCCCGGGAGAGTATGGCCTCATCGAAGTCAAAGCGGGAGGAGTGCAGGGGATGGACATAGCCCTTCTCCTCCGAGTATGTGCCCAGGCGCATGTAGGTCGCGGGGACCCTCTTGGCGAAGTAGGCAAAGTCATCCACTCCCAAGGAGGGCCGGTCAATCAGCACCACTGATCCCGGGCCCCACAGGTCCTTGATGGTCCTTTCGGTAAACCTCGTAAGGCTGGGGTCACAGGCCAGGGGAGGCTCCATGGGTACCACCTCCAGGCGATGCCCTACCCTGTGAAGGGAACTAAGGGATGCCAAGACCTCCTCCATGCGTCTGAGGGCAAGGTCCCGGGCGCTGTCGTCCAGGCTTCGCACGATTCCCTTCAGGGATATCTTGGCAGGTATGACGTTGTGCCCCCCTCCACCGCTAACCTCCCCTAGGCTTATAACCAGGGGTTCGAAGGGGTCAAGGTTCCTTGACACGATGGACTGCGTCGCGTTTATGAAGGCAGCCAAAGCAGGAAAAGGGTCAACAGCCTTATGGGGGTACGCGCCGTGACCGGCGGTTCCCACCAGGTCCACCAGGAATTCGTCGTTACGGGCTGTCATATTGCCGTACCTCAGCCCGATCCTCCCCAGGGGGACACCGGGGAAGATATGGAGGCCGAAAACAGCCCCGGGGAGGGGATCCAGGGCGCCATCTTGGATCATGAGACTGGCTCCTCCAGGGTACTCCTCTCCAGGCTGGAAAACCAGGAGTACGCATCCGGGGAGGTCCCCCGCGAAGCTCAGGAGTTCCGCTACCCCTAGACCTATCGCGGTATGGCCGTCATGGCCACAGGCGTGCATGACGCCATCAACCTCGGAGGCAAATTCGAGGCCTGTCTCCTCCTGAAGGGGCAGGGCGTCCATGTCAACTCGCAACGCAGCCAGGGGCCCTTCTTTGGCCCCCCTCAGGAGGCCAACCACCCCAGTTTTGGCTAGACCGCGCCTGACCTCATACCCCATCCTCTCCAGCTCTTTGGCCACCATATGGGCTGTAGCCGCGCAATCCAAGTGGACTTCAGGTCTTCTGTGGATCTGCCTCCTCCAGGCGATGACCTGCGGCTCAAGTTCAATTGCCTTAGCGCGGATCTCTTCGAATGTCAAAGGGCACTCCCCCTCTTTCACCGGCTCGAGCCGTGTTCCGCTCATGCAGGGCATACCCCGGGCCAAGGGACACGGTGTCCTGGTGTATAGCGCCACCAGCGCTTCTTTATTCATTACATCATTCCACAGGTAGAATCCTGTTGGCATCCATGCTTGGCAGGTCTTCTTATGGCATGGGTTTACCGGCATGCTTGGCCCCTGTATAATTGGGAGTGGAGGCAGTATATCTCATTCCCCAGGCTCCATGAGGATCCGGAGCCAGGGAAGCATATGGACACGGAAAGGAGGATAGAGGGCCCCCCCAGGGCGGGGGAAAATCCATGCGCGTGAGGTGAGGTAGATGTCCCAAAGCGAACCTCAGATCCTGGAAACCCAACCTCTTGTCAGGGCACTTGGCCTGAGAGAGATCTGGGCAATCGGTGTTGGAGCCGTTGTAGGGGACGGCATCTTCATGCTAATGGGCGCTGCAGCTCAGATGGCTGGGCCCATGGCCCTAATTTCCTACTTAGCCGCCGGGCTATTCCTCTTCTGCATAATGATTTCCCATGGTGAGATGGCAGTGGGAATGCCTGACGCAGGCTCGTTTTGGGTGTGGAACAGGCGACTCATGGGCGACCTCGCTGGCTTCATCTCAGGGGTGAGCTACGCCGCCGGCTGGGTGATCGCCGGTGGATCAGTTGGGCTTGCCATCGGCTTCATAAGCCACTGGTTCATCCCCCTGAGCAGCACTCCGGAAACCTCCTACGTGCTATGGTCTCTTATCTGGGTGACAGTCTTCGCCATCGTGAACTACATGGGTGTCATCATGGCCGCAAGAACGCAGCTCATCATGGTTCTCGTTCTCGTGGCCATCATGGCAGTCTTCGCCTTGGTGGGGCTCTTCGGGGGACGCTTCGACTCCGCCAACTACGTACCCTTCAACCCCGGCGGCTGGGGCATGTTCTTCCCGGCCCTGGCCTATGGGACCTACGCCTACATGGGAGCATGTACACTGGCCACTGCCGGCAGTGAGGCCAAGAACCCCAGCGACCTCCCCAGGGGGCTGATGTATGCCTCCATCACATTCCTGGTGGTATACACACTGGCTATGGCCGCCATGTTCGGCCTGGCGTCCTACGAGCAGATGAGTGTTGTGGAGTCCCCCTTCACGACGGCAGCTGAGGTGGCCTTTGGCCCTGCAGCAGCCACCATATTGAACATAGCCGCTTGGCTGGCCGCGGCCACCTGCCTGATTGGAGGCACGATGTACGCCGCCCCGCGTCTCCTTTACTCCATGGGGCGCAGCCATATCCTGCCCCAGGTGTTTTCCCACGTCAACCAGCACAGGGTACCAGGTTTCGCAACAATACTGGTATGGGTGATCAGCGTGATACTGGTGCTAGTGGGGTCCAGGAACCCAGACATCGTCTACGTCACGCTCTCGCTCCTCCTGGTGTTCTGCTGGGCCGTCACCTGGACACTAAACATGATCTCATCAGTCCTGTACCGTTCACGCTACCCCAAGGAGATCCAGGGACTGCCATGGAAGCAGCCACTATACCCGCTCTTCCCCATAATCGGCTTCGTTGGGGTGGGCATCATCATGTACGGTACCTTCAAGGGGGCCGAGGTGGCTATCCTCTACGGTCTCATCTTCGTGGCAGCGCTGGCCGTCTACTACCATGCCTACGGCAAGCAGCACGTCGATAAGGCCCCGGAATACTGAGATCAAGCGGAGACGGGGTGAAGGCTGGGGCTACAAGCCCTGCTTCGCCCCGTCCTTCTCCTGCCAATTCTCGCTAGGTCTGGAGGGAATCCAGTGAGCAAGGCAGACATACTGAGGATCGTCGAGGAACAGGGCATCGAATTGGTTCGTTTCCTGTACATAGACAACGATGGAGTCACCAGGGGTTATTCCGCCCATAGAAACAGCCTTGAGGGCGACCTGGATTCGGGGCATGCCTTCGCCAGGGTCATGCCGGTCTTCAGCGCCCTTGACACCCTCGTCCCGGGCTCCAGGTACGGGTGTGTGGGGGAGGTCAGGGGCAAGCCGGACCTGGATACATTCAGGATCCTGCCCTACGCTCCCGGTGCAGCAGCCCTTATCTGCGACTTCACCGACTTGAACCACAAGCCCCTTGAACTGTGTGCCCGGTCCGTCCTCAAGAGGGTGCTTGCCGGGTCACCATACAGGGTCAACGCGTGCTACGAAAATGAGTTCTACTTCATGAAGACAGGTGATTCGGGAGAGGTCCTTCCCTTTGACAGCAGCCTGTGTTTCGCCACACCCGGCATGAACAACACCCACGAGGTGGTCTTGGAGATTACGAGGGCCCTGGAGAGCCAGGGAATGGTCGTGGAGAAGCACTACCCGGAATACGGGCCTGGGCAGCAGGAACTCATCATCCGCTACGACGAGGCCCTCAGGGCCGCCGACAACCAGGTGTTCTTCAAGGAGACAGTGAAAGGGGTGGCCAGCAAGCATGGCATTAAGGCCTCCTTCATGCCCAAGCCCTTCCCTGGCCGAGCTGGAAGCGGCGCTCACCTTCATGTAAGTCTCTGGGATGGCGACACAAACCTCTTCTACGACCCCGCCAGGGACTTCAACCTGAGTGAGATGGCTCGCTACTTCACCGGGGGGGTGCTGAAGCACATCCGGGGCCTGTGTGCCTTCACGGCCTCCATCGTGACCTCCTACAAGCGCCTGGTGCCCCACAACTGGGCTTCAGCCTACGCCTGCTACGGGCCGGACAACCGGGAGGCCGCGGTGAGGGTGGTCTCGGGGCAGAAGGGCCGGGAGAACAAGACCGTGAACCTTGAGTTCAAGCCCATCGACGGGGCATGCAATCCCTACCTGGCACTGGCAGCCCTCCTTGTAGCCGGGTTTGACGGCATTGAAAACCGCATAGACCCAGGCGATCCGACCCTCACTGACCCCCATGACTTGACGGGCCAGGAGAAGGAGGAGAGGGGCATCAGGCGCCTCCCGGAGACCCTGGCCGAGGCGGCCAGGGCGCTCAGCGAGGACCCGCTCTTCAGCGAGAAGATGGGTGATGTGCTGGTAGAGGAGTACGTCTTGGCAAAGGTGTTCCAGTGGAACGAGTACAACTCGCAGATAACGCCCTGGGAGGTACAGCACTACGCAGAGGTCTTCTGAGGGGGTGAGCTCGGTGGGCCAAGCCCTTGACAGCCTGCTGGCCCGGGACAAGGAGTCAATAGGGGAGTGCATGAAGATACGGCTACACCCGCTGGCCGTGGCCAAGGGGCACGGTTCTATACTGGTGGATGTTGAGGGGCGGGAGCTGGTGGACTTCACGGCCAACTGGTCCGTGGCTAGCACCGGGTATTCCCATCCCAGGATCGTGGAGGCCATATCCCGCCAGGCGGCCAAGAACACCTTCGCATCCTACACCAGCGTGGTCTCAGAGCCCACCGTGGCCTTGGCTGAACGCCTTATAGGCAAGATGCCCGGGGACTTTGAAAAAAAGGCATGGTTTGGGCTGTCGGGTTCTGACGCCAATGACTGTGTGGCCAAGCTGGTTCCCATCGCTCAGAGGCGAAGCAGGATTGTCTCGTATTTCGGCGCCTACCATGGGCAGACAGGGGGCTCCCTGTCCCTGTCGGGCCACACAGCTCAAGCCCGGTTCGTGGGCTCAGGAGCGGTAGTGAAGGTCCCGTACCCCTACTGTTACCGGTGCGCCCTGGGGTGCGAGAGGGGCAGTTGCTCCCTGGAATGCCTGGATTTCCTGGAGAAGCATGTTTTCGCCTCAGTCTGCCCCCCCGGTGACACAGCTGCCATCATCATCGAACCTGTACAGTGCGATGGCGGCGATGTGGTACCCCCAGGCGACTACATGACAGGCCTCCAGAGGGTGTGCCAGGAGCACCGCATATGCCTGGTCCTGGATGAGGTGAAGGTAGGCCTCGGCCGCACTGGGAGGTTCTTCGGCTTCGAGCACTTCGGCCTCGAACCTGACGTCGTGGTACTGGGGAAGCCCCTGGGTTCCGGCCTGCCCATCAGTGGTGTGCTGGCTCGCGCTTCTATCCTTGATGCAGTGCCCGCGGGCCATCTCTTCACCGCAGGCGGCTGCCCTATGAGCGCCGCGGCGGGGTTGGCCACCCTTGACGTGATAGAGGAGGAGGACCTGGCAGGCAAGGCAAGGCGCTTGGGCGAGTACCTCAAGGGAAGGCTCGCTGACATGGCCGCCGATCACCCCCTAATCGGGGATGTCAGGGGGCTGGGCATGGTCCTGGGAGTGGAGCTGGTCAAGGACAAGGTCTCGAAGGAACCGGCAGCCGCGGAGACCGCCAAGGTGTGCTTCCGGGCCCTTGAGAAGGGCTTAGTCCTCTTCTACGTGGGGGTGCACTCCAATGTGCTGGAGATTACGCCTCCCCTGGTGATGAGCGAAGGGGAGGCAGAGAAGGGGCTGGAGTACCTGGACGAAGCCCTGGCTGATGTGGAGGCAGGGCGCGTCAGCGACGAAGAGGTCGCAGCTTGGGCCGGGTGGTAAGGAGGAGGTTATGATGGAACTGGACCTTAGGGGCTTCCCCGCGGTGGACGCCCACTGCCATCTCTTCCAGGTGGAACCTCGGGATGTGGATGTGGCCAAGACGCTGTCCCTCAGCCTTGAGGACATGCCCAGGGACCAGCTCGAGAACACCCTTGTCTACAAGGCCTATCTGAAAGAGATGGCCAGGTTCCTCGGGACCAGCGGATCCCCTGCGGAGATCATGGGGGCCCGGGCAACGAGGGCCAACGGCGACTACCAGCGTTTCGTCCAGGACCTCTTCCTGGACGGCGGCATCGAACACCTGGTGGTTGACCTCGGCTACAAGCCTGCCTCTGTGAGCCTTGAGGCCTTCGAGGCCCTGGTCCCGGCAGGGATTAGTTATGTTTTCCGTATCGAAGGGGTGCTGGACGAAGGCTGGAATGAACGCAAGGGTTTCGAGGAGACGGAACGCGCACTCCTGGATGCCCTGGAGGAGGCAAGGCATCAGGGTGTTGTGGCGGTAAAGACCATAATCGGCTACCGTACGGGTGTTGGAGTAAGGCGGACAACGCGCGGGGAGGCCAAGGAGGCCTACGATGCGGGACAGCCCAAGCCCTATCGTGACTACTTTTTCTGTCTCACGCTGGGAAAGTGCCTGGAGTATGGGCTGCCCCTCCAGGTTCACGCGTCCTTCGGCGAATCCAATATAGACCTCCTGCAGAATAACCCGCTCCTCCTGAAGGAGGTCCTTGACGACCCCGAGTTCAAGAAGGCCACCATAGTGATGGTGCACGGGGGCTATCCCTATAGCTTCGAGGCTGGCTATCTCCTGGCCATGTACCCCAATCTCTACCTGGACGTATCTGAGATGATACCCTTTGTCCCCCTGGGAGCTGGCAGGGGCATTGCCTCGCTAATGGACATGGCTCCCCTGGGCAAGGTGATGTATGGCTCAGACGGCTTCATCATCCCAGACCTGCACTGGTACGCTGCCGTGACCGCTAGGCGGTGCCTGGGGCGGGTCCTCGGGGAGATAGTAGAACGGGGCCTCCTGGAGGAGGATGAGGCGCTCGCAGTGGCCAGGGATGTAATGGCTGGCACTGCGCGTAGGGTATTTGGGCTTAAGGACAGCAAACCCTGACCTTCACCAGGGTATCGCCTGGGACCACCATGGAAAGACCGGGGGTCCCTGGACAATGCCGGAGGAGCCGGGCATGGCGCTCTAGAAGGAATGCCCGGCTCCTCCGGCGTACTGTATCTTGTGGGGGACGAGCCCGGGGCAATGCTGGGCAAGAGCAAGAACAGGAATCCAGGAGGCCCCGGGCCGGCGGGCCGTTTGCTTAAGAGGGCCAGGGGTAGATACCTTGGTCATTTATTTCCTAGAGACGGTGATATCTTGATTGGCGGTCCAGACGTGCCTATACTCTGCATTCTCCAGATACTCTCCCAGGGCCTTCAGGAGGGCGTCCACGTCATCAACAGATCAGGCGAGACTGTCCTCTACAACGAGGCCTGCGGCAGGATCGAGGGCCTTGACCCCAAGGATGCCTTGGGCAAGAACATCCTTGATATCTATCCCTCCCTTACCGAGGACACGAGCGTGCTCTTCCAGGTGATGAGGACAGGGAGGCCGGTGGAGAACCTAACCCAGACCCTCACCAACTTCCGCGGCAGGGTAATCACAACGGTGAACTCCAGTTACCCCGTCATGGGAAGACACGGGATCTGGGGTGCCCTTGAGATATCCAATGACGTCAGGGCAGCCTGGGAGATCTCTGACAGGATGATAGAACTCCAGGCCCAGATCTCTGGAGGCAGGAGGAAACCGGCTGGTGCTCACGGTATTTGCGGGTCCCGCCAGGGCTTCGATGCGATAGTAACCTGTGATGACCGGATGAGGCAGGTTGTGGCCCTTGGGCGCCAGGCGGCAAAGGCTGAAAGCCCGGTCTTGATATATGGGGAGACGGGAACGGGCAAAGAGGTGTTCGTCAAGGCCATCCATGCCGAGAGTTCCCGGAGGGCCGGCCCGCTTGTCCTCCAGAACTGCGCGGCACTGCCGGAGACCCTCCTGGAGGCTGCTCTATTTGGGACCAAGAGCGGCGCCTTTACGGGCGCCCAGGATAGGCCTGGGCTCTTCGAGCTAGCTGACAAGGGGATACTCTACCTTGACGAGCTGGCGTCCGCCTCCCTTTCCCTCCAGGCCAAACTCCTCAGGGTCCTCGAAGAGAAGAACCTCATGCGCGTGGGGGGGACCACATCCACGAGGGTGGATGTCAGGGTCGTGGCTTCCTTGAACATTCCCCCGGGAGAAGCCATCAAGAGGGGATTGCTCAGGGAGGACATCTACTATCGCCTTGCCGTGATTTGCCTGGAATTGCCTCCCCTTCGCCACCGGAAGCGGGACATCCCCGTCCTGGTAAGACACTTCCTTGACCTGTGCGCCGCAGATTTTGGCCACAGTAAGGAGGTATCACCCGAGGCGCTCCGCCTTATCCTGACCCACAACTGGCCGGGGAACGCCCGGGAACTCAAGAACATGCTGGAGGGTGCCGCAGCCCTGGCTGAGGGAGATGTCATCGAGCCACAGCACCTCTCGCTCCTCCGGAGACACACCTATTCCAGCCAGTACATCTCCTGGCCGGACCACCTTGGCGGGGTCAAGAAGGCACAGCGGGGAGATCCCGGTGGCCTTAGGGGCATGATAGGTACATATGAAAGGGAGATACTGGTTCGAGCCCTCGCCAATTGCGGCGGGAATATCTCAGCTGCGGCTCGCCTCCTCGGGGTACCCCGCCAGACCCTATGGTCCAAGATCAGGCGACATGGCCTCTGCGGGCCGGATCAAGATCTGCAGGACTAGCCCAGCCAGGTGCTGATTCCTCGGACAAGTGTCTCGGAATCCAGCGTCCCCCAGCCCCAGGTTTTCCGGACCTTTCCCCAGCACCTCATAGAGCAGGGTTTCGCTGATCTGCTCCCACTGGCACAGACCTTGCAATGGCAGTTGGCTGAGTGCGGACTTGGCTGCACGCAGCCTGCGTCGCGTACCTCTGATACCTGGGGAAAGGATGTGCAGTGGTGTTCAATGAAATGCCCCTTGTGCTGGACCAGAATTCATTGCAGCTCATCCATGTCGCCTCCATGGAGATCCTGGGGGAGGCCGGCATGGAGCTCCTTGACGAGAGGGCCCGCGCACTGCTGGGTGATGCCGGGGCCACGGTCAAGGGAAGCAGGGTGTTCATTCCTGGGGAACTGGTTGAACAGAGCCTTTACACCGCCCCCTCAGGCTTCACCATCTTTGACAGGGAGGGAACGGCGGCGCTGGAGCTGGGAGCCGGGCGCATCTACTTTGGGCCGGGTTCGGACCTTCCCTACTTCGTGGATGTCCAGACCGGGCATGTGCGCCGGGCCACCCTCAGCGATGTATCCATTTCCGCCCGGGTCTGCGAGGCCCTTGAGGGCATCGACTTCGTCATGTCACTGGCGCTGCCGTCGGATGTCAACCCCTTCCTCACCGATGTCTACAGCGCCAAGTCCATGATATGTGGTTGCCGCAAGCCCTTCGTGTCCACCACAACCTCGCTCTCCTCAACCAAGGCCATATGGGAGATGGGGGCTGCCGTCCGGGGCAGCCCAAGGGAACTCTCCAGCAGGCCGTTCTACGTGATCTATACCCAGCCTACATCGCCCCTCAGGCACTCCGAGGAGTCCCTCTCGAGCCTCCTGTTCTGCGCCGAGCATCGCATTCCCGTAACCTACGCCTCAGGGGCTATAGCCGGCGGAACGGCGCCGGTAACCATGGCGGGGTGTCTTGCCATGGCCAATGCGGAAACCCTGACAGGCCTCGTGCTCCACCAGCTGAAGCAGCCGGGCTCCCCCTTTATCTACGGGCTAATACCCTCATCCATGGACATGCGGTCAGGCATATCCATCTACGGCGGCGTTGAACTCCCGCTGATGCATTTCGCCGCAGCGCAGCTGGGCAAGTACTACGGGCTCCCCGTATTTGGCACCGCCGGGTGCACTGATTCTAACAGGTTTGACAGCCAGGCAGGGGCGGAGGCAACCTTGTCCATCATTTCGGCAGCCCTCTGCGGCTCGGACCTGATCCATGACTCCGGGTACATGAGCGCTGGCATGGTGGGCTCCCTGCCCATGCTAGTCCTGGACAACGAGATCATTTCCATGGTCAAGCGTTTCACCGGCGGCATCGCCGTGAACCAGGAGACCCTGGCCATAGAGACCATGAGACAGGTGGGGCCGGGCGGCCACTTCCTCCAGACCGATCATACCTTCGATCACTTCCGCGACGAGTGCTGGCTACCCAGCCTGTTTGACAGGACACCCTACAGCGTCTGGGCGGAACGCGAGGGTCCCACCCTTTCAGCGAGGATCGGCAAGCGGCTGAGGACCATCCTCTCGGGCGAGGGGGCAGGCCTTGGGGAAGAAACGGTGAGGGAACTGGACGCCATTGGCGATGCGTACGAGAAGACCTTCGAAGGGAAGCAGAACCGTGTTTAACCCCTAATGAATGAGGATTCCTTCCGCACGCCTCACTTCCGGTACCTGTCTGACGGGCAGTGCCATAGGCTCCACTGGGGAGCCCTGGAGATCCTGGAGGACGGGTGTGCGCCTCTACCTCCAGGAGGCCATGGACATGCTGAGGCAGCGCGGCGCCGGCGTTACCGGTGGAAACCTGGTGCGGATACCCTCCGGCCTGATTGAATGGGCACTGGCAACCGTCCCGAAGAGGGTTACCCTGGCAAACCGTGACGGGCAGCGCGTGATGCCCGTGGAGGGACACAGGGTGTTCTTCGGGCCCGGCTCAGACTGCCTGAACATACAGAATCCTGGATCAGATTTCCGTGAGAATCAAGATGAACGTAGCAACATCGAGGATGTGTTTTCCCGCGCGGGAGAACTCGCGGACGTCGAAGGGCAGGTTATAGTTTGGCGGCGATGAAGGTGCCTTCGGGCGACAGGTCGTTGAGCACCGCCCGGCGCGCGCCCCAAGTGGGTTTCAGATGTCCTTGCTGTTCGAAACGGCTTTCCACCTCCCGCCGATACTGTTCCGGCGCCGTGCCGCACCACTGGGCGGCCACGCCCGTCATGCCCGAGCCGCAGAACCCGTCCAATACGATGCCGCCCGGCTCCGTGTAGTGGAGAATGGACGGAACAATCGCCAGATGCGGAACCTTCGTATGGTACGAATGTGCCTTATAGATGGGGTCAGTTTTCCCTTCGCTTACGTCCACCGCAAACGGCTCGCGATGGTAGGACTGGCCGAGTGCTGTGGGCTGAGTATTTTCCTCGGACTCAGTCCTCAGTCCTTGTTGCTCATTACTCCAGTGAGCCATGAAATCGCTCACCCAAGGCTTCGGGCAGGCGGTGTAGTACGGCGGATCACTGAGCGCCAGGATGTCCTCGTCACTGCCGTGCGGGAAGCCCACCTCGTCCTTATAAATGCTGAGGATGTCGCGAGTCGCGGGTCCCGAATCACGGGTCGAGGATGAGGCGTGAGCGATGCGTTGGGCCAGTTCGCGGACTTCCTCGGCTGCACCGAGCGGCCAATGCTGCAGGGATTTTAGGCGGTTGAAGGTATCCTCGACACTCGTAAAGGGAAGGGACAGTTTTTCCCGCAGTTCCTGCAAGCCTGCGCGCAGAAGGCCAAGGAAATGCTTATGCCGCTCCTCTTCATTCGGGAACGTAATGCCCAGCAGGTCACGGGTCCCGGGTCGCGGGTCGGTCCGTGTTAAACATCGTCTGCTGATTATGTGGTTGATTGCGATTAGCCACCCGCAAACTCCAGTTCCCTACTCTCTTCGTGGAATACGTGCGATGAAAAGATTACGTTCATGATCCGATTCCAACTCCAGTTCGGGGACGGCTGCCAACGCCCGTCGGATGCCCGTGCCGATGTCGCGGTAAGGGAGCTCATCTGCTTTGGTTGCAAAGGAAGCGATTAGTGGATTGCGGATAACCGACACACCGTTCTTGATATTCTCTACGGTGATATTGTTCGGCAAAGCTCCCGGGCTGATTAGCTCTATCCGATTGTCGAACATGAATACACGCCATGGAGCGGAGATGAAGTAGTCCCGGTGTAGCAGCATGTTGACGACAAGCTCTTCCAAGGCAGCCGGTGGCACTTCCAGATCTCCTTCCGTATTGAAGCCTTTTCCGTTCTGCACTCGCCGCAGATTGCGCGTGAGGAAGGAGATTGTTTCCTTGTACAGATCACGCAAGCACCCGCCGATGTCTTGGCTGTCCCGGTATCTTTCACCGGCGGGATCGTTACCGACGAAGGATACCGCCTTGATGACGAAAGCAGGGCGGTGCCTTTGAGGATTGCGTCCGAAAAGCATAAGTCCGGCAAGATTGAGCTTTGTGTCGCGTGCCAGACCGAGATTGTTTAGCAGTTGACCAAGTGAGATTCCCGTTTCGTCAAAGCATTTACCATATAGCTCCGAAAAAAGGGCGCCAAAGTGCTCCAGATCGATGTCTCCCGAGGTGGTTCCATCGACGGGCACTTTATCCGCATGAACCAGGTCGGCGCCTTGTAGCATTCGCTGGACTTCTTCGCGGGAAGTCACCCGGCGCTTGTCCGCTCCTGACTTTACCCAAAACACACCATCATTATCGGCGTATGGTTTCGAGATGCCTTCAGGAACAGTGACCACCATGACCACTTTCCCACCGACAGAGATATTTTCGGTTTCAGGGTTGATGGAAGGACGCACACAATCGGTCGCTGTATTTGAAATGAGTTCATTTATCCTTCGTATGTCGTCAGCCGACAAGCCGCTAACTGAGCCGGCATCGTCAATGCCGATCAAGATTCTTCCGCCCTTGCTGTTTGCATAGGCTACTATTTCACCAGCCAGCGATCGGGCATTGGTGACATCTTGCCCCTTCTTAAACTGAGTTCGGCTGTCCTCGCCGCGTGCGATCAACTCGATAAGTTCTATTGCTTCCATAGCTGGTAAATCTCCTTCCGCCTAGTGAAGGCTTCACGTCCACCTTCCATGATGGATACGATGGCCTTTTGTATTCCCGGCTCGTCAATGCTCCCAACCTGGATGCCGGCGCTTCGACCGGCAAAGGAACAAGCGCCTACTTGTTCTGCGTCGCCCAGTACGGGGAAGTTGGCGTTGTGTGTCGCGAAGATGAACTGGATTCCCTTCTTAAGCGCCCGCACCAGTTTGATGACGTCCTCGAAGATGGTCTGGTTATCCAGGTCATCTTCAGGTTGGTCGATAATGATTACATCATTGTCGCGCTGGCTCAGGATGAAGAGGATCAGTGCTGATGCCCTCTGCCCCAGCGAGTGATCGCGTAGTTCCTTTCCATGATATTTGATCAGGAAGGTGTTCGGCACCTGCCAGGTAAGCAAAGCTGCCCTGGCTTCATCGAAATACCTCCGAAATACATCGCCCGAATCACCGAGGTTGCTGCAAATCGCACCCAATGCTTCGTAGACCGAGATGAAATCTGCGTGTGAATCCAGCACACCCTTCAAGGTTGCTTCTCGAAGCTTGCTGCCGCGGAGGTGATTCTGCAATTCTTTCAGGAATGCAACCTTGTCGCCCTTATATTGTGGAATAATTTGAAGCGCAGTCTGGCTTTCGTTGAGTTTCTTGATTTCCATCTCGATTCGCTTGAACTCCTGATGCCACAGGTCGGAAAGCTGCTTCAGCTCCTTCAAAAGCTCATCTCGAAGGGCGTTCTTTCGTGCACGGCTCTTCGCTATTTCTTCGAGCACCAGTTTGGCTTTCTGCAATTCGGTGTTGAGTCTTACAAAATCGTCCGGCCGGATATTGACGCCCCCGACTTGTTGGAGTTGCTCGCTCAGTTTCCGCTCAAGTGACGCGAAATCGTCCTTGAGCGTCTCGCGGCGACGCTCAAGTTCCCCCAGTTTTTCCCGCAAAGCGCGCGCATCGTTGCGCGTCTCGGCGAGAACCTTCCGGGCACTGCCAGGCGCCTTTCGTATCCGGTCAAGGATAGCGTTGATGTCCGCGATGACATCTGCGTTTTCTTTGGACTCAATCCTGGGCAGCGCGGCCAGTTCGGATTCTTGCTCCTTCAGAAATACATCGAAAGCCCGGACAAATGCATCCACGGTATCGGCAACATGACTGGCATGCGTCACATCCGCATTGAACTCCACCTGACGCTGAAGCTGCTGCTCGACACCATACTGTTTGAAAAGCCCAAGATGAAACTCTGCATTTTTCCTCCTGCTCTGGTATTCCTGCTCCTGTGCATCGAGGCCTTTCAATTTATCGAAATTCGTCATCACATCCAGCACCCGTCGGCGTTGAGCATCAATCTCTCGGCGAACGGCATCGAGTTTGGAACCCAGCAAGCGTTCCACCAACTCACGCTCTGAACCTTCGCCTCTTTTCACCAGTTCCTTTTGGCCGAAAAACAGCGGATTCTCCAAAGGCATGCGCACGCCGGGTCGTAACTTCCCATCAAAGTAAATATCCGCTCGTTCGTTCAGGATCCGGCGGACTTCGTAACGCCGGCCTTGTGCGTCTTCCACCTCGACCACGACCTTTCCGCCGCTGCCGAGGGCGAACCGGACAAGATCCTGCTTGTACTTGAGGTCCAACTCTTCTGCGGATTCAGGTAACGGCAATTCAAGTGCGAAGCGCAAGCATTCAAGAACGGCGGACTTTCCACTTCCTCTAATACCAATTAAGCAGTTCATCTCATCAGAAAGGTTAAACCGCTTTCCATCCAATACTCCTCCCTGGAAGGCAACTGAGCGTATCCAGGAGTGATTTTGCTTCGTAATGACCTTGTCGGACAAACGATCTGTTCCAGGTTTTAGGGAAAACTGGACCGCCTCAAAGGTGAAAGCGCCATCTTAATGAAGGTCTGTTCGCCGCGCCCGATTTCGTCCAATGTTTTGGGGTCTGATCCCTTCACTTCCGAAGGATACCAGTCCCCAAGCCACCCTTTGACTTTCTCACGTTTGTCCCACGTTCTCACTTTTTGAAAAGCCGCTGTGCGGGAACGGAACAGGTCATTCTTGCCGAGTTCAGTGATTCGCCCACCCTTAAATGCTCCCCAGAGACCGTTGTCATCCTCTACATGGGCGAAGATGATCAGGTAGTCCTTCGCAAATTTGTCCAGTTCGCGAAGGGTCTCCAGCAGGTCATGGTTAGATCGGGCATTGTTGTTGTCGTAGTTTGCCTGACCGGCGAAGGTAAGTCCGAGAAATCCGTTGATGTGATCGGCGTCTTCGGGATTATCGATCCAATCTTTATGAAAGACTATGAGAGTGTGGATACCATTAAGGCCATCCTTGACCGACAACTCAACTCCGGGCATTAGATAGATATCTTCCTGTTCTGCCGCCTTTCGGAGTGCTTTGAACTCCTCCCGGTCGAACTTGTTGTGGTTGCTGATAACGCCAACGCGGATGTCCGCTTGCTTCAGCGCGGAAATGTATCGTGCCACAAAATCCTTCTCGGAACCTGTGTCTTTAAATTCTCTGTCCCGCCGAGTATGCAGGTGGAAATCAGCCCGCACCCATCGACTTCCGTGAACGAAAAAGGATGTGTTCTCATTCATGGCTTTCTACTCCCTACCGCATTTTCTTTACCTCTGCGAGTATCATCCGTTAATCCTCAGGTCGCTGACTCGCAACTCGTCACTCCAGTACCAGGGGCTGTCAAGAATGGCTTCCTGGACACCGGCGATGAAGCGGAACCGCAGGTCCTTGCAGACCTCGCCGGTCTCGCGCAGGAAGTTGAGATCGAGGATGAGTTCCTGGTCCTTGCGGGTGCGCAGGTAGTCGAGCAGTTCGTCCATCACCAGGAGCAGATCGTGGTCGGGATACGCCTCGTGGAAGGCGGCCATCATTTCTTTGAAGGACCGCTTGTTGCTCACCACCTTGTCCGCGGGCGGAAAGGGAATAAGACACGCCCATTGCAGCCAGGTGCTCCTCCAATTCGGCCACGAGGATGTCGCGCAGGGACATGGTGGTAGCGCCGATCTAGGTTCGGACCACCTTGAAGCGCCCGCTGATCTTGCCCGCGGCTGTCGCTATTCTTATCGTTCAGGCTGGCAGCCAAACCGCCGTTTTCAGCCAGAGCGGAGAGCACGGACATGAGGTGTGACTTACCGGTGCCGCAGTTGCCGACGACCAGCAGCCCCTTCTTATCCATGGGCTGGTCAAACTGAAACTGAGGAACGACCAGGCTGATCAGTTTCTCGGCCATCTCCGAAGAGATGACGTAGGTCTGGACAAGCTGCCGGGCAGCAGCGGCCTCGTCGGCGTCCCGTAGCTGGACCACGGACTCGATAGGCTCGAATTGGATCAGGTCTCCGTATTTCACCGCGACTGCCCTCCTGCGCTCTCGTTCCTTGTCTTCATGCAACGGCCTCCGGGTTCACTACCAGGAAATCTCGTAAGGAATATCGTTTGTATTCGGGGTGGTCCGGCGTCGCATAGACCATGTGCTCGCCGTCTATGGAGCCGCTCCAAGCCGTGACCACCGTCTTGTTCCGCGAGAGCCTGCAGAAGCCGCAGTGGGTCCTGCTTGAGCGAGACATCGAAGAGGACCTCGACGTTGTCCAGAAGAACCACATCGGCTGCGGATGAGCCCACGATCTCTGCGAGGAGGCGGGGCAACTGCAATGCCCGCTTGCGCTCGGTGAGGTCAAGCATGCGCCGGGAAAGTTCAAGACTGACGTTGACCAGAGGAGCCGCCGTGCGCTGGTGAACATCCTGGAGCGCGGCGATCTTGCCCGCACCGGCCGGAGCCACCAGCATAACAAGACGGTGGTACAGCGCCAGTCTGTCCGATTCCTCGCACCACTCTATCGGCGAGCGGCTTCGCCATTAGCGATCTCCTTTTGAACCAAGCTCGTTATCGCTGGCTCCGCCAAACCTCACCCACTCGTCCACTTCTTTCTTGTTGAACTTCCAAAGCCGACCGATCTTGTGGCCTGGCATCTGCCGTTCACTAATCCACTTGTAGACCGTATCCCGCCTGACGCCGAGATGGCCGGCAATCTCATCTACGGAAAGCCATCGGTCTTCCATCATTCGACCCCACTCACGTTTGACTTCGTAGGTTCCCTCATACGGCCTCTTTCTCTTGGCTCCTAGATCCGCGTTCCAGCTTTCGGCGCTTATACCAAAGTAAACCCATACATGTTTACAATATACTAGTCTGAGGTCTATTGTCAAGCGGTTTAACCCTTATTTTCCATCTTTGACCGAGTGTAACGTAGTGGGTGATGTTTCAGCCCCCTCTGCCGGGGCAATCGATATGGCGGACCCAAGATTTGAGACACGATCGGGCAAGGGAAAAGCGACACCTGTTTAACCCCTACAGCGCCACCTGGGACTAAACGGCCCCGAATACTTGCGGTACGGTAATTGTTTCACAAGATTGGAAGATGCCCTGCCGAATGGTGCCGCTTTCTGGTTCTCGCCGCATAGCGCTTGCACCCCAGAATGTGGGTGGGCTATAATTAACGCGTGATCGAAGACTCCACTCGATTGCGAGGTGCGCAAGATGGTCCGTCCTAAGATAGCAGAAGGACGTACCGGCAAGACTGTGGGGAAGACCTTATGCGAAGTCCTTACTGCAATTCTTGCTCTTTGCCTGTCTTATCTACTGATAACTTTTGTGCTTTCCAGCATCCTCGGCGTGCATCTGCCTCAGATCATCTACAATCCGGGACCCCGTCACGTCGGACTCTCGAACCCCAGCTACAAGGGTCAGGGCGGCCAAGAAGTCCGCCCTGAACAGATTCAGAAGATCCTGGACGCCCATCCGTATGACCGTCGCTACGAGAGAGGTGTCTTCGACTGCTCCGATATGTCGATCATTACGGCCAGGTTGCTCCAGGAGGAATACGGCTACGATACCTCGGTCATCGGCCACGACCACTACGGCCACGCCTGGGTCTACGTCTGGGTGGACAAAAACACGGCCTGGGCCATCGAGGTCACCGCTGAGCTCGGCTTCCTCAGAGACAGCGCCGGCGAGGTCGTCGGAGACCAGTGGTGGGACATCATCTTCCTGGGCCGCTGGATGGATGCTGAGGCCTGGGACCTTTCCCTCACCGGCTACAAGCTCTTCTACCCGGACGATCCAGATGAGGAATACCAGGTGCGTGAATGGCATGAGGTCGAGGAGGGCAGGTAGAAGGCGGGTGGGTCTAACCGGCCGGGACCAGCAGAGTGAGGGGGCATCTTCCTTAGGGCCAGTGCCCGAGGCCTGCTGCACGCAGCGCTGGTGGGCCGCATCCATGGTCGGCTTCCCGTTCGAGGTGTAGCTTGAGCCGTGGGTGGTGCTGCCCAGGAAGTGGATGCAGAAGTGCCCCGGGAAGTTGTTGTTCCAGATGCTCTGACCTCCGTGGGGCATCCTGTTCTGTGATGCGGCGATGCGTGTCCCGTTGACGGTCACCACGATGGGACGCCGGTTCCAGCTCCAGGATCCCCCGTAGTTGGACAGCATGGTCGCGGTGTCTCTGGCCGTCGCCTGCTATGTATCAGCGGCTGGGCCCAGCCGCCGCCGCGCATCACATAGAACGGCCGACCACTCCACACATCCCTCTACGACGAGCTCACGGGCCTTGAGTACCTAAACTTCATCGGAGACGTCTCCACATACCCACCCACGTCCGCTGGCGCTGGGTCAAGGGATTGCTTGACCTCTTCGAGCTCTCCGGGGTCGTCCGGACCTACTCCCACGGCATGAAACAGAAGCTGGCCTCATCGGCGCGGTGCTGCCCGACCCGGCCCTGCTCATCCTGGACGGCCGATGACCGGTCTTGACCCCCCCCTCGGAGGCCCTCTTTAAGGATCTCATGCGCCGCCGCTGCGACGAGGGGAAGGCCGTCTTCTTTTCCACCCACATCCTCGACGTGGCCGAGCGGGTCTTTGACTCTACCGCCATCATCAACCGCGGCAGGCCAAAGAACCCCTCGGAATTCCATGCTCTCTGCCACTGACGCGGAGGTGACTTCTATGTCATACTTGAGCTGGCGCTACACGGCTCCCAGGTGAATTCTTTGACACCCCCCTGGGTGAATTACGTGACTCCTGACAGTCAGTGCTCCGGACCCAACCGCTCCTGGGAGATACACACTCACTCGACCAAGGCCGTGTCCGGCAATCGATCGGTGGCACACGTTGTGGAGGCTTGGCTTTTGCAGGACCAAACGGACCGCCAGCGGATCTACAAGCGCTTGGTTCCTGGCAACTAGGAGCGGGGCCACATCCGGAAAGCCTGCTATCGGCTCTTAACGCTTGTTCGTCATCACCCCAAGAGGCAATTCCTTCACCGGCAAGCTAACCGGTTCTCCGAGTTGGCTGCTAAGGTCCTGGCCACGGTGGTCCCATGGGGACTTGGGCCTCACATGCCTGCATGGTCCATGTAAGCATGGATGAGCCTTGCCCATAGCCACCGGAGCCCGGCACCTTAGTCACCAACGCAGGGCAAGAAGGCGGAGGCTATCGTTCCATCCTCCCCCCCACCCCACCACAACTCAACCACTATACTAGGCAAAGAGCCCCTTGACCAAGTCCGTGGCGGACACCGCATCCGGGGCATAACCGTCAGCGCCTATCTCCACAGCGAAATCGCTGGTAACCGGCGCCCCGCCTACCACGACCTTAACCTGATCCCTGAGATTGGCTTCCTTAAGGGCGTCAATTACATCCTTCATTACCAGCATGGTAGTGGTCAGCAGGGCCGACATGCCCACCACCTGCGCCGAATGCTCCTTCACCGCTTCAACAAAGGCCTCAGCAGAGACGTCCACCCCAAGGTTCTTCACGCTGTACCCCTTGGACTCAAGGAGCATGCCCACAAGGTTCTTCCCGATGTCATGCAGGTCACCCTTGACTGTGCCAATCACCACGGTCCCGGCTCCGGCCCTTTCTCCCCCCAGTATCGGCTTTACGAGAGCAAGACCTGTATTCATGGCCTTGGCAGCCATAAGAACCTCGGGAACGAACATGTCGCCCTTCTTGAAGCGCTCACCAACCACGTTCATCCCGGCCATGAGACCGTTGTCAATGATCTCCAGGGGTTTCAGGCCGCCATCCAGTGCCTTCTTGACTCCCTCCTGGGCACTGGTGACGTCGCCTGCCATCACAGCGGATGCTATGTCTTCAAGATGTGCCATTGCCTTCTTCCTCCTTGGCTTTATTTCCCGGGGCTCCCATTCACCTCTCTGGGGATGCCTTCCAATCTGGCGAACCCTCAGGAATGTGCGACCCTGGTCATCTCGCTCAGGATCCCTGGCGCCTGGCATCGTCCACGCCCGCCCCGGCAGTCCTGAGGATTCCCCTGAGGGCCATGTCTACTTCTTCTGCCAGGATTCCTTCTTTTCCTTCCGAAAGCACCTCTATAGTTTTCTTCGATACCCTTTCCTGAATGCTCGCTCCCCGGCTGGCCCAGATCTCATAGTTATCCCGGACGAGGATCTCTCTTCTCCAGTATCTCCGGAAGTTACGCAGGGTGTGCTCGCTGCTGAGGAAGTGCCCGCCGTGACCAGCCTCCCCTATGAGTCCAACCAACCCGTCTATGTCGAGGTCATCCGGCACTAGCAGCCCCTGGAAACCCTTGCTCACGATGGCGAGGGCTCCGAAGATCTCATCGTCTAGGAGTACCTGAGCTGGCCTGTAGACACCTCCCGAGTCCATTCCCCCGCACCCGAACACGATGTCCGCCTGGGACATTACCGGTGGTGTGAAGGCCCCTTTTTCGAACCCCGCCTGGAAGTCCGTGTCCTTTGCATCCGTTGCCATCCCGCCAGTCATGGTTGGTAGGCCATAGCGCCTGCCCAAACGGCACGCCTCAGCATTCAGCAGGGAGTATTCAGGTACGCCCAGTGCCCCTATGCCAGTCTTCATGTCCATTACGGCGTTCTCCAACCCGTATATCACAGGTGTCCCGGGGTGTAGGGCCTGTATCATGACGATGCCCCCAAGCACCTCAGCATTCCCCTGCACCAGCTGTCCCACGGGGCTCGCCGGGCACGAGGCCCCCGCCAGGGTCATGGAGTAGACAGTAACGGGCACCCCGTATGCCGCCCACGTCATCATGGCGGTTACGGCCTCCTTCCCGAAGCACAGGGGGCTGGTAGGGCAGTAGAGCGTGGACATGATGGGCTTCTCTTTGAGACCCTCCCTAGACCCTGCCACCAGGGATACCATCTTCACGGCGGTCTCCACCTGGCCTGGGTCAATGGTCCTATGCAGGATGTGCTTGTCTGTACCGCTCAAGAGCTCGTAGAACTCCACCAGATCGGAGTGGACGCCCCAGTCACATGCTGACACCACCGGGCGCACAATGCTGACATTGGTGGCGACATGCTGGAGCCGGGTGAATTCCGCCACGTCCTGGCGAGTAGAGTAGCGTTTCTTCCCCGTGACCCGGTCGACCACGAACACACCTTCGCCACCCCCCATGAGCCTTGGCGTGCCGTCGCCCAGCACTAAAGAACCGCCATTCCTATCCCAGAGAACACAACGCTCCGGAAGCCTTCCCAGCGCATCCATGATGAACCCCTGTGGGAAACGGACGATTCCACCCGGAGAAACCAACGCCCCTTTCTCCCCTAGTGCCGCGACTACGCCAGGTGCATCTACTCGAAGACCGATCTCCCCAAGGACCCTGAGGGTGGCCAGGTGAATCTGTTTAAGTTGGTCTTCTGCCACATCCACACCTCCACTTGGCAGCCTGTCAGGGGGACCCTCGCAGGATCTCAAGGGTGTCTTCCAGGACACCCTGTTCTCGCCTAACGGCTGTTCTCAGATCCCTCTTGACCTTCGCAATCTTGGGCGCCAGGCGTGCCAAGAGCTCAGGGCCGCCAGTGCCAGACCGGGCAAGACTGTGTTCCTCATGGACATCTACGTAGTCCACGACCCTCGATTCGCCCCAGGAGGCTTGAGTATCACGGTAGGCGTCAACGTGTACCCTCCGGTAGGCGGGGTAAGGCAACAGCCTTCCCCAGGATAGGGAACGCACACCTTCCAGGGCACCCGCCGCCCCCGGCAGGTCGCCGCTGCGAGCATTTTCCCACGCCTGCACTAGGGCCTTCAGGTCTTCGCCAAGACCCTCATGGGGGTAACAGGTATATCTAGGCACCTCACCGGTAAGGGCCATCAGGCCTGACTGTAAAGCCGCCTGGGCGCGAAGAAGAACCCCTTCCCATGCCTGAAGGGCCACTTCGTCTCCCTCTCTCAGGCTCTCGCTCGCCCTTACCCTGAAACGAGCCCAGGCCACTAGGAGATCCCCCCAAGCTTGGGCCAGCCCCGGGGGAACGCCGCCTGGGAAGGCATCCAGCAGGTGGGAAAGCCTTGCTCCAAGGTCAATGGGGGCCAGCGGCGCTTGATCCAGTGCTACTATCAAGGCCAGGAAACACTGGGCTGTCCCCTCCAGCTTGGCCGGGTCGAAGTGCTCTTCATCGTCAAACTGGGTGTGGTACACGTTGACGGCGTATCCTGTAGGGTCCTCACTGCCCCACCAGTTGACGGCGGTGGGTATTCCCGCCGCCGCATAGACCCAGTCGTCAGACCAGCCAAAGGGCGGCACTCTTACCCTGGCACCCGCTGGGTAACCCGGAATAGCACTGAGTCGCCCGGCAGTATCCTGAATGAAGCCCCGGAGTTCCGGTGTGGTGGCGATTTCCAGGAGCTGCCCAGAGGGGTAGCCCAGGAGCTCCAGGTTGAGATAGGCCCGGGTGGTGCCTGCCCAGCCCGGGTGCTGGCGCATTGCCTGGTGCGCTCCCCAGAGCCAGCTGAAGCAGGAGTGCCATGTCCCAGATTCCTCCGCACCGTGAGCCACGAATACTAGGTCATGCTTGGGCTTGTAGCCCGAATCCAGCAAGGCCTTGGCCATAGCCAGCATTGTGGCAGCACCCGCCGCGCAATCCATGAAGCCTGTGAACCAGGCGTCGAAGTGATCGCCAATGATGATGCGGTGCTCCCTCCCATCGCCGGGGATATGGCCCACTACATTGGCGCTTGCCGCCCCATCCAGCCGTGTCGCGGAGGAGCGCAGTGCAGCTGTGAAGGGATCGTGCAGGTTCATCCGGCGCCTGAGGTCCGCCGCATCCTGGCGTCTTATGCTCAAGACGGGTATCCTGGGGTTAAAGGTGAGCTCGTTGGCGTGAAGAGCACCCTCCTCCTGCGCGAAGGAGTTGGCATTGTGCACCACTACAGCCAGGGCTCCTTTTTCCTCCAGCAAGCAGACGGGAAAGGATAGCCTGGGAAAGACCAGGTGATCCATTTCTAACAGTGCGATGGCACCCCGCACATCGAGGGCCTCAAGTTCGCGTAGAGTGCCATTCGCAGCGAACACCACGGGGGCCTCCAGGGTGTCTCCTCCGGTACCGGGGGATGGGCAATAGGATACCAGCTCAGGCTGTTTTGCAGGATTACTGCCCTGTGAACGTCCCTAGAGGCAGAAGGCCGGGTCTCACCCCCTTCCTCCATAACGAAGATACCCGTGCCGTCCGCCATGACCAGGGGCGCCTCTTGGGATAGTGTCACCGCCTGCCCTCCGGGGGCATGAAGATGTACCTCCCTCGGGGCCTGGGACACCAAGCCCTCTAGCACTTCAGGGGGAAACCGCACCGTTTCGCCTTCAACCATGAGGCCGGCGCCTGCGAGAGTTGCAGCCATCCCCCTGTCGCCAATCCCGTGAACCCTCAATCCCGTCCTGTACAGGATCCTGAGGGTGGCATTGTGGATACCCTGGAAATCCAGGGTCCTAAGCCTCATGTGCCCTTCCCCATAACTGTCGTGACCTGCTCTGTTTCGTAGATCTGGACTGCCCGGCGAGAGAGTTCGGATAGGAAGCGAACCGGGTCAATGCACTCTTCCGGAGGCAGTGCGCCCTTGGCCTCAACCTCTCCCCGGCCTATCATCTGAGCCACGATGGACGGAGGCACCCCTATCTCATAGGCCAAGGCGCTCACACCCCAGGGCTCATAGGGATGAACCACCACATCAAGGGAGAGCACCGTCTCCCGCCCATCCTTGGTCCCGCGGGCCTGGACCTTGAGGTCATCGACTCCGAAGACGGGTTCCTCCTTGAGATGACGGGCTATCGCCGCAGTCACCACATCCAGGGGTGACACCTTGCAGCCATTTACCACAACCGGATCGGACTGGGTAAGCCCATAGTCCACAATAACCTTGACCTTCTCCATCACCGCAGGATCCCAAGAATCCTTGTAGCTGACCTCCTTGACCCCTTTGATGGTGTAGGGAACAGTGGCCAGTTCGGAGTGGACGATGGGATAGGTTGTACAGGTACCCACAGGTTCACGGAAGGTAACGTCTTCCGCCTCTGACAGGGGCGGGATCTCCTGTATCTTTCCACCCCGGAACACGATGGCATTCTTCGTGGCCTCATCGAGAATGGTACTGATGGCAAAGCCAAAGGACTGTCCTACCGTGGTAGACCCGAACCTGATGCTGAGCTGGTCCACGCTGTCCAGTTTATTAGCCAGGTACCGGCAACAAATGTTTGAAGTTCCTGGATCAGAACCCATCCCTACCACAACCAGGATCCCCGCTCTCATTGCCTCTTCATGGACGGCCAGCTGCCTGCGGGTCATGTGGTAGAGCCCTCCCAGATCCAGCATGGAAACACCGGCCTCCATGGCAGCCCTCATGACCAGCAGGTTGAACCTGTAGAGGGTAGCATTCACGCACACGTCCGATGTTTTCATTAACCGCACGGTTGATCCGTGGTCCGTAACGTCACATGGTTCTATACTCACCTTGGGGCTCCCCAGTGACCTGGCAAAGGCTAGGGCAGCCTCAAGGTTGTTATCGCCCACGATTACCCGGGACACGTCATCGCTCTCTGCCAGGTCCCTAACGGTGATTTGCCCCATGGCCCCTCCTCCGCCAAGCACGAGTACTCTCACGGCGAAAACCTCCTTTTCGGACCTGACTCCCCCCTTGTGGCTCACCCGGCCCAGGCCGAGGGCTCTAAAGGGGGGGCTCCATTCCAGTCGTGGATCTAAACACATCCCTCATGGCCTCGAGCGCCTCCTTGGCTAACGCCCGGTCCAGCATCAGCCTCTTGAATCTCCCGGGCTCTCCGGGCCACCCGCTGGCCGATGCTCTCACGACCTTCTTCCCTCCAGAAACCGTAGAGATTTCTTACGAAGAGGTCCGGCTGCCAGAAGTCCCTGCAATGGTGGAAGGTATGTGGCTTGTCGAGGAAACCCCCACCCGGCCCAACCTCCCGGATGAGATCGGCCACCTCTTCCAGGTCCTCTCTAGCCTGGCCCAAGGCACGCACCCTCTTAACCATGGAGAGGATCTCATCGTCCATGACTAGGCACGGCGGGTAGTAGTTGTTGGCGCTGTCCATCTCCCCCGCCCCAAAGAGAACATGGGACTTCCCCATCCCCCCCAGGAAAGAGCAAGCCTTCTCGAATCCCATCTGAACGTCTAGATCTTTGGAATCGGTCTCACCAGCACCTCGCAGTGTTGGCAGGCCGTAACCCCTAGCCACCTCCACTGCAATGGCGTTGGCCGTAGCCACCTCGGGGGAGTCTACTACGGCTATCTTGATGACAGGCACTCGTTCTCCCCTCCCCCGGCAAGGTACGAATGTGTCCTAGTTCACCGGGAGAGTCTCCCCCTCCTGCCCAAAATGACTTCTAAACCCAAGTCAACATTGACTTAGCCGTTCTTCTTGCTCCCTCATGGCACAAAATATAGCAGGACCTCGCCTTTTTAGGACACGGTCCTGTTTAGGAGCCCTCCGTTTGAACCGGCTTTTCTCTGACCAGCTATTGCGCACCCGGTTTGCGGGGCACTGGCTGCGCTTTCAGAGTCCCAAACCAACCCCAAGTCGCAAAGGCCACTAGGCCAAGAGGGGTGGTGCGGTGAGATCAGGTGAGGTATGCCCTTCTCACGTGCTCATTCTCCATGAGCTCCAGGCTGACACCATCCAGAGCCACGCGGCCCGTCTCCAAGACGTAGGTACGAGTAGACAGCTCCAAGGCCAGGTAGGCGTTCTGTTCCACAAGAAGCACCGTCTTGCCCATGTCATTAATCTCCTGTATGACCCCCATCACTCTCTCCACCAGTATGGGTGCAAGGCCCAGAGAGGGTTCATCCAAAAGAAGGAGGTCGGGTTCGGACATGAGCCCCCGCGCGATGCTAAGCATCTGTTGTTCTCCCCCGCTCAGGGTTCCCGCCAGCTGGTTCTGCCGCTCAAGGAGCCTGGGGAAGAGCGTCCAGTTGCGTTCCAGGCGCTCCTTTACCAGGGACATATTCTTCACCAGGTAGCCACCCATAAGGAGGTTCTCCAGTACACTCATGTTAGGGAACACACGCCTGCCCTCGGGAACCAGTGTGATGCCCCGTTTGAGGATCTCATGAGTGGGCAGGCCATCCACCCGCTCGCCCTTGTAGTGTATCTCCCCGGACTTCAGGGTGTTAAGTCCCACAATCGATCTCAGTGTGGTAGTCTTTCCAGCACCGTTGGCACCAATGAGGGCAACGATCTCCCCTTGACCAATGGTGAGGGAGACATCCTTCAGGATATGCATGGGTCCGTAGTAGGTGTTTATCGAGCGGGCCTCAAGCACCTGTATCCCTCCTCCGCTTCCTGCCGAGGTAGGCTTCAATAACCCTTTCATTGTTCCGGATTTCCTCAGGGGTCCCTTCGGCGATCTTCTTCCCGGTATCAAGCACGATAATCCGCTGGGACACACCCATGACCATCTTCATGTCATGCTCTATGAAGAACACGGTGATGCCCTTCTCCCGGTTAACCATCCTTATGAGCTCGGTAATCCGGGCGGTCTCCGAGGGATTCAACCCAGCCGTGGGTTCGTCCAGCATCAGAAGCAGGGGATCGCGCACGAGGGCCATGGCCAGCTCCGTCCTCTTTTGATCCCCCAGTGAGAGGTTCTCGACTCTCTCCTGGGCGATCCCCTCAAGCCCTACAAACCTCAGTGTGTCCTGGGCCTTCTGGCGGTTCTTTAGCTCTATCTCCCTGGTCTTGCGTATAGAGAAGATGACATCCCATAGAGGCACCTCACTGGTCAGGTACTGAGCCATCATCATGTTTTCCAGGACAGACTTCTTCCAAAAGAGGGATGTGATCTGGAACGTCCGGCAGATCCCCTTCTTGGCTATCTCCCACGGCTTTATCTGGGAGAGCTGTTCACCGTGAAGGTGAATTGAGCCGGAGGTTGGCGGGTAGACGCCGGTCAGGCAATTGAAGACCGTGGTCTTGCCGGCCCCGTTCGGCCCGATCATGCTGAGGATCTCCCCCTGGTTAATGTGGAAGCTCACGTTGTTGACTGCGCTGAGACCGCCAAAAACCTTGCCCAGTCCCGAGACATCCAGTACGGTCTTTTCCACCTGTTCCACGATGCCCCCTACCCCCTTCTCGCAGGCACGCCTGCGGCGGCCACTCTTCTCCGCTGTGAGAAGATCCGCCTTGCAACGCCCACCAGTCCCTCTGGCATGAAGAGGACCGAGACGATCATCACAAGTCCGTACACTACCATCCTGTACTGTGAGACCACACGCAAGAGCTCCACGCTGACACCCAGAAGGATGGCTCCGATGATGGGGCCCGTGATGGTGCCCATGCCTCCCACCACCGCCATTGCCACAGCCGCGGCGGATTCAGGGAAGACAAAGGTATCCGGGCTGATGAATCTCATGTAGTGCGCATAGAAACTCCCAGCCATCCCACAGAAGAACGCAGTCACCATGAAGGAGTAGATCTTGATCTTCGTGGCGTTGATGCCTATCATCTGCGCTAGCATGAAGGTCTCACTCCGGATGGCCCAGAAGGCCCTCCCGATGTGCGAGTTTATGATCCTGTAAAGCACGTACGTGGAGATGAGAATAATGCCCAAGAGGAGGTAGTAGTAGGAGAGGCGGCTGTCGATGGACGCCGACAATGGTCCTATACCTATCCTCCCGGGCCCCGGGATTCCCCTGATGCCCAGAGGGCCGTTGGTAACGCTGTACCAGTTGACGAACACCAGGCGGGTGATCTCACCAAAGCCAAAGGTGGCTATGGAGAAATAGGGACCTATCAGGCGAAGGCAAGGGTAACCCAGGACAAAACCGAAGACTGCCGCCACGAACCCTGCTGCAGGCAGAGCCAGCCAGAAGGGAAACCCCCACTTCATGGTCAAGAGGGCGGAGGCATAGGCTCCTATCCCTGAGAAAGCGGCAGCCGCCAGGAAGAGGTTCCCTGTGAAGCCTGTTACCAGGTTTACCGAGAGGGCCAGCAACATGTAGTAGCCCGTGAGCAGGACTATGTGCATATAGTAGGAGCGGGTGACGACCATGGGAAGCGCCAGGAGAACGAGGAAGAGCATGGCAAGAGGCAACAGTCTTGCCACCCGTGCATTTCTCATCGTACCGCCCTCCTTGGTTTCAGGTCGAAATCCTTTGTCTGGCTGCCAATCGAGTACATGTCAGGCCCCCTTCTGCGCAATACGCCCAAAGAGGCCTTGAGGGCGTATCCACAAGATGACGATGATCATCAGGTAGGCTATGAGGTCCCTGTACTGAGTGGCCAGGAAGCCAATGGCGAGGCTCTCGATGACACCCAGCGTGAAACCCGCGAATATGGAGCCCATCACGCTCCCCATGCCTCCCATGACTACCACGGCGAAGGCCTTTCCCACAGCCCAGGCGCCTACGCGCGGTTCAATGACAAAAATGGGGCCGACCAGCGCCCCCGCAAGCCCTGCCAGGCCCCCGCCAATTGCGAAGGTTACCTCGGCAATCCTGTTAATGTTTACCCCCATGAGACGCGCGGCCTCCCCATCCTGCTCGACCGCCCTCATGGCCCGGCCAGCCCGGGTTTTCTGGATCCAGTAGTAGACCGCGCCTATGATCATTACGCCGACAACCAGTGTCATAAGCCGCTGGCCGCTGATGGAAAACAACCCCAGCCTCATGATCTTGCCAGTCAGGGGTGTGGCCAGCTTGTATGGGGTACCCCCAAAAAGGGCAAGTACGATGTTCCAGACAAATATGGACACCCCAAGGGAACACACGATGGCATTGACAAAGGGTTTCCCCCGGACGGGGCGAAATACGAGCCACTCGTACAGAAGGCCAACGAAAGCCACCATGAGAACAGTGAGGATTACCGCAACGTAGTAGGGAACATTCATCATCGTGTACGTTATCACCAAGGCGTAACCGGCCAGCATGTACAATTCCCCGTGGGCCCAGTTCATCTGCCGGAGAATGCCGAACACCAAGGTGAGTCCGACCGCAACCATGGCGTACACGCCGCCGATGGTCAGGCCGTTAATGAACTGCTGGAAGATGACGGAAAAAGTACCCACAGGCATGCGCCCCCTCGGTATTCTTCTTCCCTGCAGTCTGTCGACTTGCCTAGGGCGTCAAGGCAGGAGACAGTGAGTGACAAGTCTTGCTGGTATTCAGAGCCAAGCCCCTCCGAAAACAGCCCGCCCGTTGGGAGCGGGCCGGGGGATAACCCCGGCCCGCATCGCATGGATTTAGGGATCCCAGCGCCCAAGTATGACTCGCTTGCCTCCCTCAACTCGCACGAGGTAGAGGCCGATCTGAGCCTGTCCATCCTCATTGAAGTGCATTGGCCCCTGGGCTCCGGTGAACTCTATGTCCAGCATGGCCTCTCTGAGTTTCTCCTGGTATGCCAGGTCCTGGCTGGGCGGCTCACCCACAGTCTCCATTGCCGTCTTGAGAATGTACACGGCGTCGTAGGCTGCAGCGCCAAACATCTCGGCCTCAAGCCCGGAGAACTCTACGAAGGCGTCTCTATAGTGCATGGATGCTGGGTTATTGGGATCGGGCTCCCAGTAACTTACGTGAACCATGCCCTCTGCGGCTTCCCCTGCCAGTTCCAGGAACCTGTCACTGGCGAAGCCTCCCAGCCCTATGAACTGGACATCCATGCCGATCTCCTGGGCCTGGGTCACTATCTGGCTACCCTCGGTAATCAGTGCCACCAGGAAGATGGTGTCCACGCCCTGAGCCCGCAGTTTTGTCAGCTGGCTAGAGAATTCTGTGTCACCTATCTGGAAGAACTCCGGTTTCAGCACCTCGACGCCGTCCTCGGTCATGATTTTCGCCCAGATATCGGCGCCTCCCCGGCCATAGTCATCGTCCGAGGCAATGATGCCTGCCTTCTTAATGTCCAGGTTATCCCTGACCCAGTTCGCGTTGAAGCTGGTCTGCATGGTCTGGTTTGGCACGTTCCTGAACATCCAGGGGCTGGCAGGGCAGACGGCATCCGCCACGGCCACAGGGGTTATCTGCACGATATTGGCTCTCTTGCTTACCTCCAGGTTTGCCAGGGTGGCTGTGCTTGTGAAGCTTCCCACGAGCATGTGCACACCGTTGTCGTGGATGAGCTTCTCAGCTGCCGAGACCGAGTCCGCAGGAAGGGCTCGATCATCCTCGACAATGAGCTTGATGCTGTACGGTTTCCCGCCGATGTTGACCCCGCCCGCCTGGTTGATCTCCTGCACCGCCAGGCGTGCGCCCTCACGCATCAGCTGGCCATAGTAGGCAATGGAACCTGACAGGGGGCCTATGAGGCCCATGAGCACTTCACCCGCGGCCTCGGGGGCCTCCGGTGCTTCCTCTTCCTCCTCCTCAGGTGGTGCCTCAGCTGCAGGGGTACACCCCGCAACCCCAACCCCCACCGCTACAAGCAGCACCAGTATAAGCCATGCCGGTAACAGTTTCTTCCTGAGCACTTACCTTCCCCCTCCCTTATTTTTATCTCACTTCGGCTCTGGCACGTGTTATGGTGTCTTGCGTGCCATCACGGCTTGGACCCTAGCCCTACCTCGTTGCTGCACCAAAGTGTCGCCGCTTACTGGTCTCTATGGCCCCTGCCCAACCCCGGAGGACCCTGCAACGTCCTAGCACGGGGTTTCTTCTCGCTCTACAGTCCCCGTATGGCACCCCCCCTTTCAAACGGTGTTGGTGTGGAGAAGATTCTTAGTTGATTCCCCAGCGAACTTCACCAGACCTTTATCCCCGGGCACAAACTTGGCACACGCAGGTTATAGGGTTCACCAGTCCTGCGGAAATCTCCTCCGAACCCCGAGATCCGGTGACGCCAAGCCCTCCCGCAGGCCTGCCAGGGAGGGCTTGGCGTCGACTCAGTCTTTCAGGCTAGCCAGAAGGCGAAGGGTGCCAGGAGAAAGATGGTGAACACGGCTCTCTCCACGTAGATAATCGTCAGGTTCTTGAAGGACATCGGGATCTTCGAATCCAGGATGAGCACCCCCACCTCGCTCAGGTAGATCAAACCAGTAATGGAGATGCCAGCGCACATGAACTTCGCTACCCGGGATTCCACACCTGAACCGATAATGCCCGCAAGGAACTGATCGGGGTAGGCTAGCACGAAAGCGGAGGCTGTCTTGGCAGCCTCAGGGATGCCCACCAGGCTCAACAGCAGGTAGAAGGGATAGGCGATCCATTCAAAGACCGGGGTATACATGGCGATAACCAGCGCAATGGTCCCCCAAGCCATGACTAGGGGCGTTGTGCTCACGTAGATGGTAAGGAGTGTCTTGTATCCCGTGGTCAGTACCGCGGCCAAGCTGGACTTCTCAGCCCTTTTTACGGCCGTCTTCACTGCCCACTCATGCATCGTGGCTCCCTTTGGGAGTTCCTCGGTAATCTGCTGGCCTACCTTCTCGTAGTAGGTATCCGGCACCCTGGATAGCGGCCATATTCTAGGCATCACCACGGCCAGGATCCCCGAGACGACGTATGTGGCGAAGAGCAGCTGGAAGTAGCGGTCGGCAAGGCCGACAACACTAGCCATGACGTAGATATAGGCTATGCCGACGATGGAGAAGGTAGTGGCAATCACCGCTGCCTCGCGGCCCGTGTAGTATCCTTCATCATACATCTTACGAGTCACTATCACTGCCACCGAGGGGCTTCCAAGCCATGATGCCAGGCAGTCGATGGCTGACCTGCCGGGCAGGGTGAAGATGGGCCTCATGGTGAACCGGACAAGCGTTCCCACATACTCCATCAGCCCGAAGTCGGTAATGAGGGAGATAATGAAACTGGTGAAGACGAACAGTGCAACGAGGATGGGTATGAGAACGAAGGCTGGTGTACCCCCAGTGTCAACGTGCCATATGAACTCAGGCCCGATGGAGTAGTACACCATGATATAGAGTATGCCTCCTAGTGCCCGGGAAACGTACCATAGGGGGCCAACGTCAAACAGCTGCCTGAGAAACTCGTTCTTCATGATAAAGCCAGGCTTGAAAAACACCGTTATAAGGGTGAGTGCCGCTGAAGCCACCACGATGAGCATGCCAATGAAGGGTAACTGTTCCTTGAGAGCCGCTCTGACGGCGTCCATCATGATCCCAAGGATGATAGTGAGGGTGCCGTCCTTGGGTATGGGGAGGAGGAAGATGGCTGTTCCAACCAGAGACGGTACTATGAAACGCAACAAGCCCACAAGAGAGTATGAATCCTTAGAGCCATGTTTGGTCACTGGAATCTGCCCCTTCCTTAGGGTTTTCCATTGACTGTTATACAGCGTCTCTTTCTAACGGGAAGGTGAGGCACCTCGGAGCTCCGCCCCCACGGGTGAACATCTCCAAGCTTGGATCCAGGACTTCGAAGCCGTGAGCCCTGAGTTTCTTGTTGACGTCCTCGTTTTCCTTGAACGAGAGTATGGTCTTTCCATCAATGGACAGGACGTTGTTCTTCAGCTCCATTGCCTCGCTGGCGGAGACCTCGATCATTTCGAAGTGCTTTTGCTCTAGTAACCTCAAGAACTCGCCGGGCAGGCCCTCCTTGCATAGCAGGCACACCTTCTCGGCCAAGACCACAAAGAGGAGGTCGAGGTGGAGGTACCTGTACTCGAAATCCACCGGGAGAACCTCAATGCCTTTGGGCTCCAGGAGCTCCTTGATGGAATTGACTCCTTCCATTGAACTCCTGGCGCCAACGCCAATGGCCAGGGTGTTGCTGTCCAGGAAGTGAATGTCACCGCCCTCAAGGGAACCGCAAGCCACCTGTCCAAGCACGGGTACATCCTTTTGCCGCAGGTATGTTTCGTAGAGGTCGTCCTCCCCCATGCGCACGGGCATCCTGAACCTGCCCATCAGGACCCCGCCGTCTAGACCCTTCCCAAAATCCCTGGAGTAGACCATGTAGTGATGCGGTTTGCTGGGTTCGATGTACAGCACCTCGACGCCCGCAGACCTCAGGGCGCTGGCCAATTCCTCATGCTCTTCCAAGGCTTTCTTGTGGTCGAACTTCCTTTCCAGGATGTTCTTCTTGGCCACTTCGTTGATGGGCTCCCACTCGAAATAGGTTGGCTTGCACAAGAGGACCTTCCTGAGCCGCCCATACTCGTTGTCCCTGTAGCCCATGACATCCATCTCCTTTCGTCCCGTGCAGCTATAGATGCTGTAGGCCGGGACCCTGTGCCGTTGTCCTGCCCTTCTCGTTAGATCGGGTGTGGCTAGGGGCTCACCCCCTTCCTGTGTTCTTGGCCCTACCTCGTTACGCAGGTACCCGTCAGGCCCTGGAGAGCCTCCTCCGCATTGAAGAGGGAGGTTATTATCGCCCGCTCCCCACCGTTGGCAACAAACCTCATGGCGGCTCTTACCTTGGGTTCCATGCTGCCGGAACCGAAGTGGCCCTCCTTGAGGTAGCGGCCGGCCTCCTCGACGTTCAGCGTGCTCAGGGGCTTCTCCTGGGGCGTCCTGTAGTTGATGGACACCCTCTCCACATCGGTAAGGACCAGGAATACCTGGGCACCCACGGCGTGGGCAAGCCTCTCTCCGGCCAGGTCCTTGTCTATCACAGCCTCAACGCCTCGGAGGGTCCCATTCTCCCGGACAACTGGAATCCCTCCACCACCGCACGCAATCAACACTACCCCGGAATCTACGAGTCTCTTTATGATGCCGACCTCACAGATTGCCTTGGGATCCGGGGATGGAACAACTCGCCGCCAGCCTCGCCCCGCATCCTCCTTAAGCATCATACCGCTCTTCATCAGGGCCTCAGCCCTGTCCTGGGTGTAGAAGGGCCCGATGGGCTTGGTGGGATTGGAGAACGCGGGGTCCTCCGCATCTACCAGAACCTGGGTGACCAGGGTCGCAACGGGCATGTCAAGCCCCTTGGAACTGATCTCGTTGGCCAGGGCCTGCTGCACCATATAGCCGATCTTGCCCTGGCTCTTGGCCCCGCACACATCCAGCGGCATGGGTGGGACCCTCTCCTTGGCCTCCTCGTTCTGTATGAGAATGTTGCCGACCTGGGGGCCGTTGCCGTGAGTAATCACTACCCTGTGACCAGCCTGGATCATCCGGACCGTGCTCACGGCAGTCTTCCGGACGTTTTCCATCTGCTCTTCCGCTGTGCCCTTCTGGCCGGGCTGGAGCACAGCGTTCCCGCCTAGCGCAATGACAATCGTCTTTGGGTTCATGGGCTCGCCTACGGAACGAACAGGGCCAGGACGGCCTTCTCCGTGTGCATGCGGTTCTCCGCCTGGTCAAACACGACTGATTGCGGGCTTTCGACCACGCCGTCAGTCATCTCTTCGCCCCGGTAGCCCGGGAGACAGTGCATGAATATGGCGTCAGGCTTCGCCTTGGCCATTACCTCCTCGTTGATCTGGAAGCCGGCGAAGTCCTTGATCCGCTGCTCCTTGTTTTGCTCAGGGCCGCCCATGCTATGCCATGTATTGGCGTAGACAACGTCCGCATCTCGCACAGCCTCGTCCAAGTCATCGGTAAGCACGATCTTCGCCCCGGTGACAGCGGCCCTTTCCCTGGCAACCTGCAGTATCCTGGGGTTGGGCTCGTACTTCTTGGGGAAGGCAGCATATATCTGCATACCGAAGGTGCCGGCGCATATCATGCTGGTGTACATGACGTTCCACACATCCCCGGTAAAGGCCCACTTGAGGTTCTCAAGGCGCCCCTTCTTCTCCCTGATGGTGAGGAGATCCGCCAGGCCCTGGCAGGGATGGGTAAGATCGGTGAGAGCGTTTATCACCGGCGTCTTCATGTACTTAGCGAATTCCTCTACGATCTCCTGCCCGAACGTCCTCATTACGAGGGCATCGCAGTAACGGTCCAGGGTGCGGGCGGTATCCTTTATGGGTTCACCCCTGCCCAGCTGCATTTCGTCAGGCCTCATATAGAAGCTCTGGGCACCCAGGTGGGCCACTGCAGCCTGGAACGACACCCGGGTCCGAGTGGACTTCTTCTCAAACACCATGGCAATGGTCCGGCCCCGGAGAAGCTCGTGAGGCTCCCTGCGAGTCCACTGCCTCTTGAGGTCAGCCGCCGTATCCAGTATGTAGGTGATCTCTTCCTTGGTGAAGTCCATTAGAGTGAGGAAGTCTCTTCCTCTGAACCTGTCTCTCATCGATCCGACCTCCAATCGCGTTTTAACTATTCTTTCTACACTGTCTTCAGTTCGGCCAGGGCGATCTCCTTTGTAGTCATGTACGAAAAACGCTCAATTTTGCTGTCCAAGCCTCCAATGACCTACTAGCGGCCCGGTGAGGATCCGCTATGCCCAGTTGTTCACTCCGGACGGTTTGGCATGCTCTAGATAAGGTGCTCGTCCGGGAGGAGCCCGGCATTCTTCCCCTGCATCATGTGGTGGATCTTCAGAGCAACCTGCAGGTTTAACCGCCCCTCGGAACTGTGTAGTGAAACTCCCGTCAATTCGCACACTCTCTTTAATCGATACCGGACGGTGTTTGGATGTACGAAGAGGGACCTGGCAACCTCGACAACGTCCTCCTGGAGCAAGAAAAAGGTTTCGAGGGTCCCCAGCAAGTTGGCGCCATTCCTCCTGTCGTACTGCACCACAGGCCCCAGTGTCTCCCTGTAGAAGGCAAGGGCCTCAGGATCCTCCGAGACTGACGACAGGACACGGTATGTGCCAAGGTCGTCGTGGTGGGTGACTGCGCCCCTGCCCCAGACGTGTTGTCCCAGGGAAAGAGCCCTCCTGGCCTCGGAGTAGGACCTGTTCAGATCCATCACATCCTGGCAGACCCTGCCGACCCCCATGCACACACCCTCCTCTCCAGCCTCCCTCGCCAGGCGCTCCGCGATCCTCTTCCCGAGGGGCAGGAAGTCCCTGCTGTTCTTGAACTTGTGATCCTGGCTGGGCATCAAGACCACGATGATGTCCCGGAGGTCCATCACTATGCAGTCCTGGCGAAGTCCCTCCAGGGCCAGCGCCCTCCTGGCGCTCGGGAGAAGACTCCGGGGGGCCTCGGCGCCAGGCTCGCCTAGCGACAACCGGTGGCCATACCGCTTGATCGCCACGGCAAAGTGGGGTTTGTCCAACTGCCAGCCGAAGGATCCCGCCATGGCCAGTACTGTCTCCCTGGACTCTGCCGTACCGGTGAGCAGGTCAAATAGGAAGTTCCGCTGGAACCTCAAGGCCACCTCGGACACAGCCTGTGTCTTCATCATCTCCAGGGCTGTCACCGTGAGGGCCTGCTCCAAGGCAACGTTGTCATCTTCTGTAAGGGTATCGCCCCCAGGTAACCAGAGCAGGACTGAGGCATGGCTCTCATCGCCCGCCATTGCGTCACAGCACAGGCATGTTACGCCCAGCTGGAAAAGCGGGATCTGGCGGCACCTGCAACCGTGGATGGTCAGCACCAGGGGGGCTTCCTCAAAGACCTTAAGGACCTCGGATATAGGGGGGGTCTCACAAGACGCTCCAAAGGGTACGTGGCAAAGCACCTGGAAACTCCCATCCACTATGGTCACGGGGTGCTGGATGAGTTGGGATAGGCTGGAGGCAATGGCCTGGACCCCATCACCCTTCAATGCAATGGTGGTAAATCTCTTGTGGATCTCCACGGATCTCTCCAGTGCCATCGCCTGCCGGTTGAGGATCTCTCCAAACACAGGCGTTATTACCTCTATCCACGCGATGTCCCCTGGCATCTCGATTATGGGGAGGTCCAGCTCATCCGCGAGGTCCAGCATCTCTTTAGGGACGTTGTCCACAAAACGCTTGAGCTTCAGCGCAAGGCAGGCCACGTCCTTCGCCGCAAGGTCGCTGATGAGTCCTACCTGGGCCTTGGGGTCATCCTTGAGGACAAACAGGTTGCACAAGAGCATCTCGTTGCCCTTCAGCCAGCGTGCTATATCAGGGGTGTCCATTACGGTGACGGAGCCGATCTTCCGCTCCAATCCCCCTGACCCAGCGAGCACCCGGGCCTGCCTGAAGGGCTTCAACGCCAAGGCCTCACTCACGGAAATCTTCATGGGGCCCCCCCCCCCGCATCTTGACCGGTCTGTTCTATCACCCCTTGTCACATGGGATGCGCCCAGGTTTTCGCCAGGCTTAGGGGCAAGTCCTGCTCTGGTCAGGCAGGGGATTAGTGGCATCCAGCCTCTTTTGTTGAAGGAGAACCTGGGCGGTACTGCCATACCTTTGCGGTTGACTAAGGCCCTTCCTCCTGGGCATAACCCTGTTCCTGGAGGAAGTGGACAGGTTCGGGCTCCTCTTGCCACCCAACCCGAGGCGGAGAACTCCACTGCCATTGGGCTGGCCTGGATGAACGGTGAGGTTCGCAGGCACAGGATGCCTGGCCCGCAGGAAAGGCGAAACGGTGATGGAATATAGGTCAGTTGGAGAATGCTCATGACCAGAGGTGATAACTTGATACCCATTATCTCCGTGGTAGGCCGCTCCAAGAGCGGCAAGACCACCCTCCTTGAGCGCCTCATCCCTGAATTGGCTGGCAGGGGCTATCGTGTAGGCACCATCAAGCACGACGTTCATGGTTTTGAGGTTGACCAGCCTGGCAAGGACACCTGGAAACATGCCAGGGCTGGAGCAGTCTCTGTAGCCATCTCCTCCCACGCAAAGGTGGCAGTGATCCGGCGGCTTGAGTCAGAGATGCCCCTGGATGACGTGGCGACACTGCTGGGTGAGGTCGATATCATTCTCACCGAGGGGTATAAGAGCGGTGACAAGCCCAAGGTGGAGGTGCTCGGCCTCCGTGACCCGTCGCCCTTGTACGGGCCAGGAGACAACATGGTGGCACAGGTAGGAAACGGCGAAACGATAATGGGGGCACCGCCCTACATCAACCGGGATGATGCGGCCTCCCTTGCCGATGTCATTGAAAAGAAGTTCTTGCTGGCCGGGAGTGGGTGACTTGCCTGATCGGGGAGGAGGGGCCGGCTAACCCCCCCGCCCCTCCACACCACCCGGCGTGCGGGTCCGCACCGGGCGGTTTGGCAAGGTTGACGAAGTTGCCGGTACGTAGAGAGTAGGCTGATACGCCCTGGGTCTGCCCATAGGGAGAGATAGGGCTTTTGTTTATTGGTCCCCTTGATACACACAGTAACCTTTCCGGGGGTTGGTCGGGGCAAGCTGTTTTACCGCCTCGTCCAGCAGGCTGCTCAGGTTCAGCCGGTGGGATCCATTGACTAGCTCCATGGAAGTGCTGTTGTGTCCAGTTACGACCATAATTCGTGGGAGTATGTCAACAAGGCGAGCCTTGACTCGCTCGAGGGTTTGGCAGCCAGGCGTCGCACCGCCACGACACTCAAAATGGCTGAATGTGCCGGGCTTACTACCGAGGGGGCCCCACGCTGGGGCCCCCTTAGTTTCCCGGCAATTACCAGGGTGTCGGAGGCAACATGCATTCCAGGCCCAGCCCCAGAAGCTTATCCTCAGTGGGTATACCCTCTTCGTCCCAACCGCGCAGGTCATAGTATTCATTGAGCAACTTACCGGCATGGGGAAGGCTCCCCGCGGCCCCGCCCGTTCTCCTGGCGTGGGAGATAAGGCGTGGCGGAGGCACGTCGTCCTTCCGGCTTATCCCCATCCTGGTATTGATAGCCCGGTGCATGTTGAATAGCCTCTCCCCTGTCTCAATGAGGCCAGCCGCATCCACCTCCCAACCCAGCGCCGAGTTTACCCAATGCGCCAGGGTATCTGGACCTGTCTTTCCCCTCATAAGAAACTTGCATATCCCCAGGGGATTGAAGACTGACAGGAAATCCTGCATCGACACGGCCAACTTGGCCTTGCCTTCGGACGAGTGGGGATCCCACTCATCGGCAAGCCCGATTATGCTGCCGGGAAAGGCCTTGTTCTCCACGAAGTATGTTAGGCCCTCCAGGTGGCACGCCCCCCGGTTGGCTGTGGAGTAGTTCACGGACATACTTGTGAAAGCCCTGGGGTCGTGGTAGGCATACTCCAGTCCTTTCTGGTGAACCGCCATTTCCGCAGTGTTCTTGCCCAGTTGCTCGGATGCGCTCTTGACCCCTCCCGACAGGACCTCCCCGAGCCCCTGGCGATAGGCTACCTGCTGGAGCAGACCCAGTATGGCGCCAGGATCTCCCCAGAGAACCTCCATGCCAGCGTCCTCTCGGGATATGAGGCCCTTGTCGTAGGCCTCCATGGCCAGGGCAATGACAGCCGATGCGGATATGGTGTCAAGACCTAGGCGGTTGCACAGGTCATTCCCGGCGCACAGCACATCGAGGTCATCGTTTAGTACCATTGAGCCCAGGCCGGCGCAGGTCTCATATTCCGGGCCGTGAGCAGTATCGCCCTGGTGGGGCCCGGTTCTAAGTCGCACAATCTTGCCACAGCGAATGGGACAGGAAAAACACGCATAGTGCCCTTCAAGGACGGTCTTGTCAATGGTCTGCCCACAGATCTTCTCGGCACCCTCAGTCCACGAGCCCTCCATCCAGTTCTTGATGGGCAGGTCCCCGAAGGCCTCAACTGCCTTGACGCCCCCGGCCGTGCCAAAGTCGTGCAATCCCTTGGCGGCTACCTTGAGGACCTCCAGAACCTCCTTGTTCTTGGCCTGAAGGGCTTTAAGGTCCGCCACGCCTGGGCGGGCACCTTCCCCGGCCACGATAGCTTTGAGCCGTTTGGAGCCCATTACGGCCCCCATTCCCGTGCGCCCGGCGGCACGCCCATCATGCCCACCCATCATGATCGAGGCGATCTTCACCAGGTTCTCCCCAGCTGGTCCAATGGCCGCCACCTGGCACTTGTCCCCATGGATTTCCCTGAGCCTCTCCGCCACCTCGTAAGTATCCAGGCCCCAGAGGTCCCCAGCGGGCAACACCTCGGTCCTGTCCCGGTCCAGGTAGACATAGACTGGTTTGGGCGCTTCGCCTGTGAACAAGATTCCATCATAGCCTGTCCCCTTGAGCCTGGCTGGCCAGTAACCACCAACGGTGGACTCAGACCATAGTCCAGTAAGAGGGGACCTGGCCACTACCGAGCCCTTGCAGGCGGTGGGAACCGGTGTTCCGGTAAGGAGACCCGTCATGAAGGCCAGGGGATTCTCGGGTCCCAGCGGGTCGGCGTGAAGGTCTACCTCATCCCAGAGGATCCTGGTGATTATCCCGCTGCCTCCGAGATACTTCCTGGCCAGTTCCTCAGTGTAGGTTTGAGTGCTCACCTCTCCGGTGCCCAAGTCCATCCTGAGGAACCTTGAATTGTACCCGTAGGGCATGTGGCTCACTCCCGTGGTGTTCTAGGGGGGGCTGGGGAAACCAGCCCCCCTTGGGCATCTACCCCTTCTTTGCGGCGAACTCGTCCGCTATCCTCAGGCTTTCGTCCACTATTGCGAGACCCTCTACCAGCTCGGATTCAGTGATGCACAGGGGAGGCGTAAGGAACAGCAGGTTCCAGCGGAGGTATGTGTACACGCCCCTCTCAAGCAAGAACTTGTTGATGGCCCCCATCACCCCGGGATCGGGCCCGTTCCAGGGAGCCAAGGGCTCGCGGGTCTCCCGGTCCTTTACCAGCTCGATGGCGCCAAACAGCCCTATGTTCCGGATATCCCCCACGCTGGGGTGCCTGTCCATGATGGCCGCCAGCTCTTGGTCCATGACGTTTCCGAGTCTCTTGGCGTTGCCTATCATGCCGTCTTCCCTATAGGCCCTCATGTTGCCCAAGCCTGCGGCACAGGCCAGGCTATGGCCACTGTAGGTCAGCCCACACCAGAACATGCGATCCTCAAAGCCCTTGGCGATGTCCTTGGAGACAACCACAGCCCCAAGGGGAACGTAGCCAGATGTGAGCCCTTTGGCCATAGTCATCATGTCGGGCTGGATTTTCCAGTGGTCTACCGCGAACCATTCCCCGGTACGGCCGAAGCCTGACATCACCTCATCACAGATGAGGAGAACGCTAAACTCGTCACATATCTCCCGTAGCCTGGGCAAGTACTCTGGGGGCGGCACGAAGATGCCGTTGGTTCCCGTGACCGTCTCCACCGTCACTGCGGCCACCGTGTCGGGGTTCTCGTACTGGATAACCTCCCGGATACTCTCCGCACACCGTACATCGCAGGAGGGATATCTCAGGCCAAATGAACACCGGTAACAATAGTGGTCGAACACCTTGAGAACGCCTGGGATACCCGGCTCCACCGGGGGCCTCCTAGGGTCACCAGTGAGCGTGATGGCACCATAGGTGGCACCATGGTAGGAGCGGTACCTGCTTATGACCTTCATTTTTCCCGTGTACATGCGGGCTATCTTTATGGCGTTCTCATTAGACTCGGCTCCACCCAGGGTAAAAAAGACCTTCCCCATGCTAGGCGGGCAAACCTCAATGACCTCCTGAGCCAGCCTGGCCCTGGGCTCCGAAGCGTAAAAGGGCGCGACGTAACACATCTTGTCAGCCTGTTCCTTGATGGCTTCGATTACCCTAGGGTCCTGGTGGCCAACATTGGCGTTCACCAGCTGGGCCGAGAAATCCAGGTACTTCTTGCCCTGGTCGTCCCAGAAGAAGGCCCCCTTGCCCCCTACAACGTTTGTGTAGGTGTTTTTGGACTGAACAGACCAGGACCTCAGCACATATTGCCTCTCCAACTCCGCTATACGATCCACGTTACTCCCCCCTCACGGGCTTCTTCTCCGTCAACAAGGAACCGGGTTAGACTGTGGCTTCTCCTTGTATCTCCTCCACTTCCTCGGGGGAATAGCCAAGACCCATGAGGATCTCCCTGGTGTGTTCCCCCAGCAAGGGAGGGGGGGTATCCAGGGACCCGGGGGTCAGGGAGAGCTTTACCGGCACCCCCAGCGTATTGAGCCTGCCCACCAATGGATGGTCCATCTCCGCCAGCATATCCCTGGCAAGAACCTGCGGATCCCGGAATACGTCTTCCAGTGTGTTGATGGGTCCCACAGGAACCCCTGCGGCCTCCAGGGCGGAAAGCCAGTAGGCTGCATCCCTCTGCAGGAAGGCCCTCTGAAGCCTTTCCACTAGTTCCTTCCTGTTCTCCACCCTGCCTTGGTTCCGGGCAAACCTGGGATCACTGGCGATAGCCTCATCACGGATCACGGTGAGAAATTGCAGCCACAGGTTGTCGTTGCCCACAGCTACCACGATCCAGCGACCGTCACTGCACTGGAAAGCCTGGTACGGAACAATCGTAGGGTGCGCCGAGCCCAGCTTGGGCGGGTTCTGGCCTGTTGCGAAGTAGATGCCGGCCATGAAGGTAAGCCAAGATACCACCCCGTCTAGGAGCGCCACATCCACCAACTGGCCCTGGCCAGTCCTCTCCCGGTGATTCAAGGCAGCCATAATCCCTAGGGCACCCCACATGCCGGCTCCAATGTCTGTGATGGCTATGCCCACCTTCAAGGGGGGTCCTCCCTCTTCCCCGGTGATGCTCATCAACCCGCCCATTCCCTGCATCAGGAGGTCATATCCGGGGCGCTGGCTGTAGGGACCTGTCTGGCCAAACCCCGATATGGAACAATAGACCAGGCCTGGATTACTCGCCCTGAGCGTCTCGTAGCCCAGTCCTAGGCTCTCCATAGTGCCAGGTCTGAAGTTCTCTACCAGTACATCACTACTATCCAGGAGTTTAAGGAAGACCTCTCTTCCCCTCGGGCGCTTGAGGTTCAGTGCCAGGCTCTTCTTGTTCCGGTTGATGCTGAGGAAGTATGCGCTTTCGCCATTCTGGAAAGGCGGCCCCCACTGGCGAGTATCATCCCCCGAGCCAGGCATCTCGACCTTGATGACGTGGGCCCCCAGGTCCGCCAGGATCATGGTGCAATAGGGCCCCGCCAGGACCCTGGTGAGGTCCAGTACTCTGGTGTTCTCCAGCGGTTTCATCCCAACCTCCCCTCCTGTGGAAGACTGGTGTTCCCTCGAGTGTGCCAAAGCCTTCACACCTCCGGGCTACACATGTCTTCTTTCGCTGCCGGACCTCTCGCGTCCTTCTGGGCAATCCAGAGGGACACTGCGAATTCCACTGCCAGTGACGGCGAGTATCGCGCCAGCCCGTGCCAGGGGGTCTGGGGGTATTCACCGAGAAGAAATGCCTGTTACGGTTGGCTACAGCAGGTGGTGGCCACAGGTTCCAGCGTGAAGGCGGCTTTGGAAAGGAACCACAGTGAGGCGGCCATTCGTTCACTCCCTGGGCTCAGGAGTTCAAGCCCAACACGGCAATTCTATTGGCATCTTCAGCGCCTGGCTCCCCATCTCCCGCCACGCCAGTCCGCTGGGTGTCCCCTCCTCTTCCTACCAGACCTCAGCGGTGCGCCGGGGAGACCCCCCCTTCGCTGCTGCCGGGATAACCTGGTCATGCCCAGGTAGAATGCAACGAAGACGCCGATGGCCATGAGGCCATCGCCCAGGCTGAAGCAGATGGGTGGCAGGTATGGTGCCCTGACATGGTAGATGTCTGCAAGGAAGGTCAGGCGGGTTCCCTCTTCAACTAGGGTGTGGGTGGCGAGGGCCCCGCTTCTTAGCGGTTCCACTTGGTCCTCAAGCCCCGCCCCAAGGAGGGCCGATTCGGAAACCGGCATCCTGCCTCCGTTAGCGATGATAGCCAGGAAGTTCATTAAGGTGCCGGCGAGCATCACGGGAACACCGCTGATGTGGAAGTTGAATAGGAGTGCCAGGATAAGGGCTATGTAGGATGCTACATAGATTGAAGCCACGAGCCAGTCTGCCAAGACCAGCAGCCTGGCGGCTGGCCTCAGGGCAACCTGCATGCCGAAGGCCAGGAATACGAGGCTAGTCCGCCGTAGGGGCAGGCTTGCGAGGGATGACAGTCGCCCTCCCCCTAGAAGAGCTGTCAGAATCGAGGCTATAATGACGATGAAAAACAAGTCTTCCCCACCTCGCTTCGTCATCCAATACCCTGAGGAAACTTCTTATTACCTTTGGGTCGAACGCGGACCCTGAGAGCCTCTCTACCTCGCGCCTGGCGTCTTCAGGGGGGAAAGCCCAGCGGTATGACCGGGGCGATACTAGGGCATCGTACACGTCGGCCACGGCTAGAATCCGGGCGGAGATGGGTATCTGGCTTCCCGCTATCCCGTGCGGGTACCCCCTCCCATCGTACCGCTCATGGTGGTACCGGATGGACTCAGCCATTCCCCCGAGGAAAGGCACCTCTCTCAGCATGTCGTAGGCCTTCTCCGGGTGCTCCATCACGGCCTCGAACTCTTCAACACTCAATGGTCCTTCCTTCTGGAGTATGAGCTCGTGGATGCCCACCAGCCCTATGTCGTGAAGAAACCCGGCCCAGTGCAGCTTCGCTACTTCATTCTCGGGCATATTCATCTTTCTTGCCGTTGCCACAGCATAAAGCGCCACGCTGTCACCGTGGCCCACACTGTGAGGGGCCTTGCCTTCCACGGACGTCATGAGGGCCCGAACGGTTCCCCAGTAGATGGCCTTCATGTCCACGAAGAGCCGTGAGGAATAGGACACGAGAAGCAGGAATAGCAGGAACAGCAGGACGCCGGAGAGACCCACCTGCATGTGGTGGTAGGTGAGGCCGAAGATTAGGGCCCCTGGTACACTCACCGCGACCTGGATGAGGCGGGCTTTCTCACGGAACAGGGCAAGACCCGAGCGATATCGTATGCTGTAGGCAACTGCACTAAGAAACCCGAGCGTGGCGAAGTAGGCAAGAGTCATTGCCGCCACCGCTAGGATGCTTATGGTGCCTCCCTCAAGAACGAATCCCCCTTGGCACGCGATGTACGCAGCCCCCGAAGCCCGAATGGCTAGGATCACGTGGGATATCTTGTAGAAGGATACCTCCTTGGGATAGGGGTTGGCCGTAGACTCTTTCAGCACAAAGGCGGCTGCCGCCCTGCCCACCAGGCAAACCCAACCGGCCGCGCCGGGCCCGAAGAGCATTATGCCTGCTATATCCACAGAAGGACCGAAATTGACGCTGCCCCTTGTGTTGTCACCGAGGGGCACTACCTCAGCTATGACCAGCATCAGGCAGAAGAACAGAAGGTGCGGCCAGTGAGTGGGATCGATCCCTGCGGAAGCCGCCACCAGGGAAAGCGCGGCCGCCAAGCCTGCGGCAGATACGTAGAGGCGAAAGCCCGTGGAGAAACCGCTCAACATGGAGTATCCACTGCCCCCCTGCTAGGGCCTGTGCTCGCGTGGGCCTGCTTATCAAGGCTCCTGATAAAGGCCTCCACCACCGCTGGGTCAAACTGCGACCCAGATGAGCGGAGGATCTCCTCTTTGGCCTCTTGTCGTGACAGCGCCTTCTTGTAGGGCCTGTCCGAGGTTATTGCGTCATAGGCATCAGCCACTGAGATGATGCGGGCGCCCAGGGGAATGCTCTCGCCCTTGAGTCCCTCGGGGAACCCCGTTCCGTCAAAGCGCTCATGGTGATAACGCACCCACGAGGCGCTCTGGCCCAGCATCTTGATTTCCTTGATGATCTCCCCGCCAATGGCCGGGTGTCTTTGCATCTCCCCGTACTCGCCCGCCGTGAATATCCCGGGTTTCTTCAATACGGCGTCTCGGATGCCGATCTTGCCCATGTCATGCAGGATACCCACGTACTGCAGGAGCTCCAGCTGGTCCTCTCCAAGGCCCATCTCCTTGCCGATGGCCAAGGAATACTGGGATACCCTTTCGGAGTGTCCCTTGGTGTAGTGGTCCTTTGTCTCCAGGGCTAGCACCAAGGCCTTTATGGTCTCAAGATAGGTATCCCGGACGGTGATGTATCGCTGAAACGAGTACCGGGCCACCAGGAGCGGCCCGAAGAAGAAGGCTACGGAGAACACCCCATGCCTAACGTAGAGGATGGCGAGGAGTAGCCCGATGGGGGCCAGGGACACTAGGTTGGGGACCAGCCACCGGAGGTTTGTGATGAATACCCCCCAGGTGCTGCTTCCGCGCTGGAGCGCCAGGAACGGGGCGGTGAGCCCCAGGTTGATGAGGGTATAGGCTATGGCACATACCGCCAGGGCCACGATGTCCCCGGGGAACCTGGGCATCCCGGGCTGAGCTCCCATGAGGAGATAGACGTAGGCGGAGAGACCCGCCACCAGGCCGAGCATGGCCCTGTTGAACAGCACAGCCGGCAGCGGCACCCTTCCTTTCAGATCATGCAATCGTATTGTTCCCAAGGCGGTTAACCATGCGGCAATGGCCGGACCATAGAGGATCATCCCCGCGTAGGACAAGGCGAAGCTCACGGAGACTGTGCCGTCTCCCCTGGGAAGAGCAACGGGAAGTGTTTCCGCCAGGAGCATGAGGCACAGGAAGAAGGCCAAGTCCAGAAGGGGTGCGCGAAACAGGCCTGGCAAGAGGGCCAAAAGGAAGACAAAACCGATCCCCGTGATGGACCAAGTGTAAACGAGCGCGGCCTTGCCCGGTTTCTCCATACCCTTGGACCCCTCTAAGGTGTTCTGGACCGGCGATCCACTCATTACCAGCCTACCTGTACAAAAGCCCCACCGGTAAGGACCAGCGCTACCAGGGCCATGATAGCTTTGAGGACCTTTTTCATGATACGCCTCCGTCAAGCGCCTCTACCCTTCTCGCTACCAGGATAGCCGGGCTCCGCTCGACGCAACATGAAGATCGCCGGTCCAAAGGGATTGCAATACTCTCCGCTGTATTGTGAATCCTACCACTGAGTGAGCCGGATGAATTGCCTGTTCGCGGCATCAAGTGTCGCCTTGGCTACCGCCTCCCTCAAGTCACATCCCACGGGGCAAGACCCACTCAGGATCCACCCCTCGCCAGGACAGGAGCACAGGAGACACACGATTACTACTTCCGTTCGCCCCAGGCGGACCCTCTTGATGTCCTCCACCCTGAAGGTGATGCCCGGGGCAGGGAGATACCCTGAAAGCGCCTTCACAACCGCCTCAGCCATGCTCCGCCACAGGCTTTCACGAGTTGCCACCGTGTGCGCTCTGCCCTCGGAGACCTTGCCACAGTACTCGAGCTTGACATGACTCTCTTCAATAAGGCCGTCGACGGAGGATCCAACCCCGAGCAATCGCGCCCGCGGAGTCCGGATGTAACTGAGCAGGTTCTCGTCTATTTGGACCACATTCACGGTCCAGCAGGAGATGTCGTCGACACAATTCATGAGGGCGGTCTCTACGTCTCGGATGACCAGGCTCTGGCTGCGCGTAGGGACAGAGATAACGCAGACTTCCCCAGCACCATGCTCATCCCTGACAACCCTTGCCTCCACTACTCCCCTCACCCGGCGCACTAGGTTCCTTAGCGCTCCAGGGCTGCACCCTCTCAAAGATATGGCCGCCCTTCCATGATGTCATATGGAGGGTGTTTTCTATGGGGAGGAAGGGATTTCCTTCTTCGACATGACAAAATACTACGCCGGACATGGGGAGCCCTCTAAAAGGTTCTCTGCCAGGAGCCTCAGGCCTCCATTCACCACAGAGTGGCCCCCAAGAACCACGGGTATTGGGCATCCCATGGCAGCCTCGGTGAATGATCTCACGCGGGGGTCAGCTATCAATGCCGAGCGTCCCAGGTCAGAGTTATACCGGTCATGATCGCTGACAGTCCTACCGCCGTGGGCCATCATAACCCTGGAATCAATGAAGGCCGCGTGTCCTATCCGTCCAATATAGCGAAAGAGCTCCTCCGGGCCATGCTCATCCAAGAATAGTCCCAAGAGGGATACAACTTCCCCTCTGGTATCCCGGCCAAGGGCCTTCATGCCTCGTTCCTCGGAGAACACTCTCAACCTGCACTGGAAGTGGTCGTTGATAAAGGTCACGATTCTTGGGCCGACACGGCCGATGAGCACTATCTCGCTCATGGGAATGGATAACCTGTCCCTGGCGCGGGCAACGCGGTCTGGAGGCCAGTTGAGCCGCTCCAGCTCCCGCTTGGCCCGTGGCCCTGTATCCGGCTGCAACGACAGGATCACCAGATCTGTTGGGGTATCAATGTCGAAGTGAAAGCGCGCACTGCCAGGCAGGGCCTTCAACTCCAAGCCAGCCTCGCGAAGAAGCCACCCCAGGAGATTGTCCGCACCTGGAGGATCAATGTCCTGAATGGCGCTGGCAGGTCTGAATGCAATGATGTCCGCCGACTGCAGGTTGTTGGAGTAGACAACACTACGCCCCTCACTTAGTCCCGCAGCCACTTGCTTGAGGTCGTCGGCACTGATGAGGGGAGCTGAGGCACCACCCATGTAGATGACTGCTTCCATCCCATGCCTGGTGATTACATCCCTTAGCCTCTGGCCGAAATGGAATCCGGAGGTCCCAGTGAGTTCCACGGTGGCACCCATCGCCCGTACCTCCAGCGCTAGGTCTTCGAAGTTGGTTGCCACCACTACCTCGTGGATCTGCGGGACGGAAGAGACCTTTTCAATGCTGTCTAGGACAACCTGTTTCCGGACGGCCATCATGTCCTTCACCAGGGGGTCACCGGTCTTGCCGCCTTCGAAGATAACAAGGCTCACCCTGCAGCTCATGGAACTGGCCCCCAGAAAAAGACTTGGCGGGGTACTTCACCCCGCCAGGCGCAGGCACCCTCAGTGATTTGGCTCAATCAACCCGTAGTTGCCGTCCTTGCGCTTGTACACCACGTTGACATCCCCGGTCTCGCCGTTGGCAAAGACGTAGAAGTCGTGCCCGATAAGGTTCATCTGCATTACGGCCTCTTCGGGAGACATGGGCTTTACAGGAACCTTCTTCACCTTAACGATCCGGGTTTCTTCTTCCTCCAGCTCAGGCTGCACCCCTGCGGGCTCCCGGGCCATCGTGTAGCGGAGCTTCCGGTTCAGCCGCGTCTTGTACTTTCTGATTTGCCTTTCAATCTTCTCAACCACGAGATCAACTGAGGCGTACATGTCTGTGGCGTCTTCCTCGCCCCTGAGCAGCATGCTGTCAACGGGCACGGTGACCTCCACGATATGCCGGCCCCTTTCTATGCCAAGAGTGACTTGGGCTGAGAGGGGGGAGTTGAAGTACTTCTCGATCTTTCCTACCTTCTTCTCCACGTATTCCTTGAGGGCATCCGTGACCTCCACGTTCTTCCCCCTGACGGCGATATGCACAGCCTCATCTCCCTTCGTCCCAACTCACTGTATAGTATTCCCTGGATGGGCAGGAATCCCTTCCGTCTCAACGTGAGCGGGGACGCCTCATGGCAGGGGCGCTTTCTTACACGCCTATTGGTTTCACCCAGCAAAAACCCCGGCACAAAGTGCCGGGGCTGGCCACTCGACTCTATGCTAACCCAGTCTTGTCACGTTGGCAGCCTGAGGTCCTCTAGCTCCTTCAACAATGTCGAACTCCACCCGCTCACCCTGGTTGAGGGTTTTGAAGCCGTCTCCTTGAATAGCCGTATAGTGAACGAACACGTCCCCGCCGTCCTCTCTCTCGATAAAGCCATAGCCCTTCTCTGCGTTGAACCACTTGACCGTGCCTAGCATTCTTAAGCATTCCTCCCAAGAGATGTTGCCGCAGCGCTTGGCGCCGCTGTAAACACAATATAGCATAGGGAGGGAAGCAAGTCAAACTATTACTCCGGGAGCGGGTGCACGACACCATTGTGGATTTAGAGGATTTCTTGACGGAGCTGCCTTCTCGTTAGATGGCTATCAATCTTTTTCAGGAGGTCTTCCCTCTGGGCAGGGCCTGTAGTTGTACTTACAAGACACACTTGCAGTCCTACCTGGATGAGTTCTTTACCGATCTAGCCGAAGGTGGTCGCTACCTGAACTCTTTGCCCATTGCTCTTGGCCTGCATAACCGGCCAAATTGTCACCTATGCTGACCTAACTTGATAGTCATCTCTCGTTATGCTTCTGGCAGCGGTCACTTCTATCAGGAGGTGAGCGCCCTGGAAAACACATCTGAAATCGAAAGACTAACCCCTCACAGAGACCATCTTGAAGACGAAATCCCTGCGATTTGCTCACAGAACTGTCGTATACCCCTCCGGGGCATTTCGACAGGGAGTGCCCGGGACGCCGCCTTTACTGGGAATTAGTGTAAGCCCACGAGGCGATCTGAGGTTCTATTTCTGTGGATAGTGTGGATAACTCTGTTGATAACCTGCAATATTGGGGTTTGGTGTTGGGGATAAACTTGTGGACGGGAAGAATGTGGCAGAAGATGGGCGCCGGCGGTCGAACCCTGTAGCCCCGGAGCCATAGCCCACGGAAGGTGGGACGTGCCGGGTTATCCCTGCTCATCGATACAAGTGGCTCGGGCGCTCTGGTAGTTCAGGTAGCCCTTGGCGGATCTCAGGTTGTGGAGTTCCTTGTGTACCCCCTTCATGGCTTGGCCGATCAACTCATGAGTATCATTGTCAATCTGCCTGATTACCTTGAGCGCTGCCCAGTCCTTCTCTTCAAGAGGCCCACCTGCCTCTAGGTACGCCTGCAGGCGCAGGAAGGCTTCCTCTCTCCTGGAGACGACAACCTCCAGATGTTCCAGGTCCTCCCTGGCAGCACGGTTCTCTTCTCCTACTACCTCCAAAAGCTCCTCGAAGAGCCGTGAGGCTGCAATGCTGGCCTTCACTTTGGTGCCACCCTTAACGCCTCAATCCAGGCTTCACAAATCCCCTCCATTACCCGGAGGGCAGCATCCACAGGGCCAGCATTCTTCTTGATGTTGGCCGTCACGAGCCTGTCCTGGACGTACTCGTAGAGGGAAGAGAGGTTCCCGGCAATCTCACCTGCTTCCGCGTTGAGGGAGGCCCGGAGTTCCACAACAATGTCCTGGGCCCTTATCAGCATGCGTCCAGCCTCCTCGTGCCGACCCTGTTCCAGGGCCTCCCGGCCAGTCCGCATGAACCTTATACAAGCGCTGTATAGCAAGGTAACTAAGGTCTCGGGCCTCGCGGTCCTCACCTGTGTATTGCGGTAGGCCCCACAAGCCTGCATCATGCCAGAAGTTCCTCCTTCCGGTTGCCTGCAAGACAAGGCGCAACTAGCGCTTCAAATGGCTCTGTCCCTGTGCACCCTGGGCAGCGGACCTGTTCCACATCTCCAGCCATCTGCCCTGAGCGTTCAATTGGTTGAGGGCCGTTTCCATGGCTACAAAGCGCTGCACCAGGTGTTTCTCCCGCTTCTCCAAGCGCATCTCCAGATCAATTATCCTCCGCTTGAGGTCAGCGATCTCGCGGTCCAGCCTATCATTCCTCAAGGAGATACTGCCGGTTTGCCCGTCGATAAACTGGCGGACCCTGGCTCTAAGAAGCTCAGTGAGCCCTTCGACACCCTGGCTAGGGCCGATGAACAGGGCCTTCACGTCAACGGGATTGGAGGCCAGCGCTGAGGTGAGCACAGTCTCGTTCACCTGCAGGGTGGCACTGGCTGAAGTGGTGGACACGCCGATCTGGTACAGGCTGCTGTAGAGCCCCGAGGGGTTCTTGAGAGGCGCCATTGCCAGGGACCTCAGACCGCTCTCTATCCGGGATAATGCAGGATCCCCTCGCAGCACCCCGTCCGGCCCCTTCTCCATGGATATCTTGGTCATGAGGGAGTTGTAGGCGTCCACAAACCCCTTGATGGCCGAGATGGCGTAGTCGTGGTTAGCCGCCACAGTGAGGCTGCTGGAACCCTGACCCTTGAGTGTGATGGAGACCCCCACGAGAACGTCAGACACCTGATTTGAGGCCCTCTCGATTGCCAGACCATCCAGGGTGAACCGGGCATTGGTCGCTTTGATGAGCTCATTCTTGATTACCTTAACCCCACCTGATAGCGCCAGGAGACCTAGGTTCACCAATACGTGAGTCACACTATCATCCGCCAGTACAATTGAGTTGGAGACGCCGGTTTTCTGGGCCTTGATTACCAGGCGCCCATCAATGACCGAGGCTGTCGCCCCAGCATTCCTCGCATTGATCTTGGCTGCGATGCTATTAATGCTATCCCCCGCCTCCACAGTCACGTTAACCCCGTTCAAGCCAAATGTCCCGGTCAATCCCAGGGGGTTACTAGAGGAGGCCACAGTATCGGACGCGATGACGTGGGCTCTTGCAATCTCGTTCACGACTATCTGGTACCCACCGGTCACAGCCTGTGTGGAAGCGGTGGCTACTACTACCTGGTCATTTGAGGATACGGCGGTCTTCATAGAGAAGGCGGAGGGGCTGGCCAGTGCTTCCAGGCGACTGTCCAGCGTAGCCAGGCTGGTGCGAATCCCCATCCAAGCCTTCTTGGCCGCTTCCAGGCCCCCTTGCCTTGTGGTCCAACGCGATATGGGCAGGCGCTCCACGTTCATTATGGCATCCACCATGGACCGCCAGTCTATGCCTGACCCAGCTCCGCTGATCTGGAGAACTGGCACTTTGACCACTCCCTGTCAGATTCTCTCATCCATCACCAATCCTATGTACTCCATCATCCTGGTCAGCGCGTTCAGCAAGTTCTCCGGTGGAAGACTTTTGAGGACTTCACCCGTTTCCCTGTTGGTCACGTTCACGACCATTCGTCCGGTGGGCTGGTGAATGCTGAAGTCCAGTCGCACAGGCACAAGCCCACCTGCAAGTCCCATTTCCTCCAAAAGGTCCTGGAAAACGCTGGCTCTCTCCGACGGGCCCATATTCGCCAGTACCCCTACTTCTGGGTGTTGCTTCGGAGGGGCATCCGCAGCCTCCGCTCCTTGAACCCGGTAGGTAGGGCTATCGATCCTAATGGCTTGGACTGCCTTCATGGTCTCACCGCCTCTCGACGGCTACCCGGAAGCCCCTGTGGGGGGGGGGCGGTGCTGCCCGCAGGCCCGCCCTCCCCCTCCAAGGCCCATCCGGTCGTCGTTATCCTAGGAGCTGCAGCACAGCCTGGGGAGCCAGGTTGGCCTGAGCCAGCATAGCCGTGCCCGCCTGCTGCAGTATCTGGAGTTTGGTGAAGTTCATCATCTCATGGGCCATGTCCACGTCGCGGATGCGGGACTCGGCCGCCGAGAGGTTCTCCGACGCCACTCCCAGGTTGGTTATGGTGTGCTCCAACCGGTTCTGGTAGGCGCCGAGGTTGGCGCGCTGGGTGGACACGGTGCCGATGGCGGTATCCACCAATCCAATGGCTGTGGACGCGTTGGCCACGGTGTTGACGTTAGCAGCGGTTAGGCCAAGGGGGTTTATCCGCATGTTCCCGATACTGAGCCCTATGGTGTCTCCTGCGTTGGCGCCCACCTGTACTTGGGCCGAGCCAGCGGTAACATCGAAGGTGTTGCCCAAGGATATGTTTGCGGTAAGGGCTGAGTTGACGGTGACCTGGATACCGTGGGACGTGAAGTTCAGTGTGGTGACATCGTAGCCAGTTGGCACAGCCGGGAGCACGATGGACTGGGCCTCAGCGGTTGTACCGTTGGTAATGGTCATTGTTCTGCTGGCCGCTACATACGCCAGGGTGTACGTGGCCGCACTGGCACCCGTAGATACGATGTTGTTTATGCCGCTATTAGGGCCTAAGCCAGTGCCTACATTTGTCACCCTAGACCCGAGGCCTCCCTGCAACAGGAACACGTTGTTGAAGGTGGTTCTCGTGGCGATCCTGTCGATCTCGGACTTCAGCTGGTCAAATTCCGTGACTATCTTCGCACGGTCTTCCGCATTCAGGGTATCTGAGGAGCCCTGAACCGCCAGTTCCCGCATGCGCTGGAGTATGCTGTGTACCTCATTGAGGGCGCCCTCAGCGGTCTGGATCATTGAGATACCGTCCTGGGCGTTCCTCATTGCCTGGTTGAGACCCTTGATCTGTGACCGCATCTTCTCAGAAATTGCCAGCCCCGCCGCATCGTCCGCTGCCCTGTTGATCCTCAGGCCAGAAGAGAGTTTCTCCATGGACTTGGAAAGGCTACTTGCCGTCACAAGAAGGTTCCTGTGCGCGTTGAGCGCCGCAATGTTGCTGTTGATCCTCATTCCCATTTCTCTCATCCTCCTTGATGTGTCTTCCGGAGCCTCCGTGCTCCGGTACTGCCTGGTTTCGCTTCCCCCTGGATTGCCCGGTGGCTGGCCGAGCCACCGGGACTACCCAGGGGGTGGCCGGGGTAACCACCAACCTCCGGCGCCGGAGATGTGGTTGGCTTCGGTATATGTATCGAAAGAAAGACCCCGGCGCTTTAGCCGGGGATCTCGTTTTTCTATTGTCCCGCTTGCGACGGCTTTTTCAGCCCCAGGAGCTCCTTGAGCCGGTCTAGCCTCTCAGGCCTGGGGACATCGGCCGCCCTGAGGTTCTCGGCCTTGATGGCCTCATACACCTCCTTACGAAACACAGGCAGGCGGCGAGGTGCCTCCACTCCAAGTTTCACATGGTCCCCTTTAATGTCGATGACGACGATCTCCACGTCGTCCCCGATCTGGATCCTCTCGTTGGTCTTCCTTGTGAGTACCAGCATCAGGTTCACTCCTAACCTATCTACCTGCCGGAACCCTTCCTTGTCTTTAGTCCCTGTTCAGCTGCATGCAGGAATTCCTCGATTATCTTGTGCCTGATGGTGTACTCATCATCATCCAGGATCACCTGGCGGGCCTTCCGAGTATGCCGGTTGATGATGATGGGAGCCTTGAGGTTGGCGGTCATTTGCCCAGGATCGCTGGGTATGACCACCAGCGCATAGACCTCGGCATCCTCAAATCCCTTTAAGCCCAACGCTTCTTCGTCATCCCGAGGCAACCGCGGTGAGTAGTCCAGCCGGAAGTGCCCGGGCTCTATGACCACAAAGGTCAAGGATGGATCCTGTCCATCTTGAAGCCACATAAAGGGTACCCCTGGGTCCTGGCGGATGATGTAGAAGCGACGGGCCCCGGGGAAGCCCACCAGCCCCTCGTCAAAGTAGGCAACCTGGCTATCGTCCACATCCACTGGGCCAAATCTGTCTGTGTGAATCTTCATGTCAAGGCCCCTTTACCTGAGAAAATCCAAGAGGCTGGGCTGGATGATCCTGGCGCCGGCATTGAGGGCCAGCTGGTAGGCGTTTTCCTCTGCGGCTAGCATGGTAATGACCTTGGCATAGTCCACTCCTTCCGCCTCCAGGAGGAGCCTGGTGAAGCTAGACTCCATGTCCAGGAGGCGGTTCCTGGTAAGCTCCAGGCGGTTACCCCTGGCGCCCATCTCCGCCCTGGTCTCCAGGACTTTGTTGATGCACCTATCCAACTGCTCTATATTGCTGGTAATGCCCATTAAATCGCCTTGGGTGATATTCTTGATGAGTCCCTGGAGCACTGGGAAGACCCCCATGAAGACACCGTCCCCCGGCACGCTTATCTGAATGCTGACACCTGTACCCAGATCTCGTATAATACCACCCGCATCGCCGAGGTAGACCACGTTGTCCCCCACCTTTTCGAAGGGACGAGTTGTGGTCTTGTGCCCGGCAAAGATGTACCGGTCCCCGTGAGCGCCGTTGCCTAGCTGGATCATGTGCTCAAGGAGATGCCTGAGCTCCGCCACCACGTTCTGCCTAGCCTCATAGGACATGGTGGAGTTCGCCGCGCTGAGGGCGAGTTCCCTAACCCGGCTAAGAACATCACCAGTATTGCCTAAAGCAGAATCGCTGGCTTTCACCCAGTTGATGGCGTCGTCACAGTTCTTCATGAACTGTTGGGCCTGGTCAATGGCACTCTGGAGTCTGAGCGCCTCGACCACCTGTACCGGGGCGTCGGAGGGCCTTTCGAAGAGCTTCCCGGAGGATAGCATCCTTTGGTACCGGGAGAGGCGGGACTTGCCGGCCTCCAAGTCTGCAAGGAGCCTGCTTACCATCATGTTATGGGATATTCTCATGGGTCCTACCTCCCTACGAGACCGAGACGGTTCACAATGGTGGCGATCATCTCATCAAGAGCCGTGATTAACCTTGCAGCTGCCGCATACGCATGCTGGTAGCGAATAAGTTCCGTCATTTCTTCGTCCAAGGACACACCCTGGATAGAGTCTCTCCTGTCATTGAGATGGTTCACCAGCACCCGCTGGTTCTGGGACATCCGGCTCGCTTCCTGGCTCTTTACACCCAGTTCAGCCACCAGCGAACGGTAAAAGTCCCCTGGGGTCGTCCTGTCCAGGAGAGCCTCCTGGGAGACCTGGGCTATGCGAAGGGCGTTAGAGCCATCCCCTACGCTCCCACTCAAAGAAGCGGCTATCTTGTTGTAGTCGCCAAGGATGCCTGAGGTGAGCACAATCCCGGAGGCTCCCGCGGTCGGAACGAAGAAGTCAAGTCCTGTTGAGCCGTCCAGGCCGCGTCCTTCCCGGTGCAGGTTATTCACCCTGTCCCTCAGGGCGATTGCCATCTTGTTAAGGTGGTCCTTGAAGCCTGGGATGGTGGAATCCCTCACCTGGAGGACCGCGCTAACCTCTCCGTTGCGAGGAGAAAACACTACATCTAGGCCCTTCCAGTATATCTTGAGGCCGCCGGGGCCATCCCGGGTCTCCAGGGTGTTGCTGGCGTTGCCCGATACAAGGTTCCCGCCGGCGATGAACACGGTTATGGTGTCGCTCGGCCCCTGGATGACGTTAACCTCGGTCATCCGGGATAACTCGCCAAGGAGCCTGTCCCTCCGGTCCATCAGGTCGTTGGCCTGCTGGCCCGAGCCGGAGACGCCAGCTATCTGCATGTTGAGGGAGGCGATTTCTGCTCCCAGCGAATTAATGACACTAACTTGGGCTGCTATCTCCCGGTCGAGTGAGGCCTGCAGTTCGGTAAGCTGGTTCCAGAGATGCCTGAAGGTGTCTGCCACCGCTTGGCCACGCTTGACTACGGTGGCCCTCACCGACAAGGATTCCGGGTTGTTCCCCAGGTCTTGCCAGGATGCCCAGAACCGTTCCAGAACGGACCTGAGCCCCGACTCCGAGGGTTCATTGAAGATGACCTCTACCTGGCTCAACAGGTCCCGGGTCTTCTCCCACAGGCCCAGGCTTGTGCTCTCCCGCCTGACCTGGCCATCGAGGAAGTAGTCCCGCATCCTGCGGATCTCTTCGATCTTGACTCCAGTACCCAATTGCAGGGCCCCCGAGGGTTGGTTAATCCCCGGTAGGGTGTAAGGAGACGTGGCCGCGAACTTCACCCGCTGGCGCGAGTAGCCCTCGGTGGTGGCATTAGCGATGTTGTGGCTCGTTACCTCAAGGGCCCTGCGCTGGGCATCGAGAGCCCTTCTACCAGTCTCGAGCCCGAAGAAGGTGCTCCTCACTCCGGCTCACCCCCCTAGCACCGCCGGTCCAGCACGCGAGACTGGTCTGTGGACCGGTGGCCAAGACCTGTCTCACCGTAAACTGGAGTACCGGAGTCGTCCCCCGTGAGTATACCCAGGGAGTAGTTGACATAGGTGAGTGAAGCCTCAATGAGCTCCTGGTTCAGCGAGTTCAGTTGCGATACGTCCTTGAGAACCGTACTAATCTCCCGGGAAATGGCCCGGAGATCGCCAGCGTATGGTTCCCCGGCTGCCTGGCACATGTCCTCCAGGGTGGCATCCGGACAGAGGGTCAAGCCTTCTGCCAGGGGTCCGGATAGGGTCTGGCGACGCTCCTCCAGGCGTCCAGATTCCAGGATGAGCATCTCCTCGGCCAATACCAGCTTCTCCAGGCCAGGAATATCTCGCTCCAGGAGCCTCTCCTGCTTCTTTTCGGCCAGGCTCCTGATAGCATTGTATACTCTAGCCTGTTCTTGAAGAACTTCCAGCATCCCGGCCAGGATGTCTTTCACTTGCCACACCGCCCCTCAGAGGTTCAAACCATCTCGTCAACTATGGCACGGTTGACTATTTTCTCGGCGATATCCTCGGAGCTGACACGGTAGCCGCCGCTTTCTATCATGGCCTTCAGTTCCTGTACCCTCTCCATCCTGATGTCCGGCGTCCTGGTCAATGCCTCGGCGAAGCGCTGCATCTTCCTGGCCTCGGCTGACAGGTCAACCCGGTCTGCCCGGCTGGCAACGGGCTTGCCCGTGCTTTCGCTCTCCATCCCGGGCATTGGCCTGGTCTTCTCCAGGTATGCTTGAAGAACACGGTAGACCTGGCTCTTGGAGACCATCATAACGGGTGACGCCCCCTTCACATCACAGGGATTGGCTTGGATCCCTGTATATCACTATCGAAATCCATACAGGCACATGTTCGCCCCGGATATCGCCTTCCACTGCGCCAAGAAGCGCCATGCCTGGGATTGGCCCGCTTCATGGTCACATGTTATCCCCTTTACTCCTTTTTTCTCCTGATTACCTTGGTTTCCTCCGCTGGGTATACATTCTTCCTTGCACCCTCTCCACTGTACTGAAGGGTGAAGGCGGGTCGGTACGCGCCATGGCAGCCTTTTGCTGAAGCCCCTTTAGGCAGGACTCGCAGAGCCTGCCAGTGTGCACCGGGCAGCCGCACACCTCACAGGAGAGGACATCCCCCGTTACCTTGCCGGATACGAGGCGGCCATCCCTTAGGAATTTGACTATCTTGCCCCTGTCCACTCCAGTGCGCTCGTGAATCTCCTCTACTGTGGCACTGGCTTGTTGGCCACGGAGGAAGGCTCGCACACTCTCAAAATCATGGTCTTCCTTTTCCATGCACCGGCGACAGCGACCGGGCCCGGCGCTCAAGAAAAGGGAGCCACACTCCACACAGTTTCGAGCCATGATCCCAGCCTCAATCTCACTCAACTTGGCTCACCCCCGGAAAGTCCGAATCGGCCCCGCAGGGGCCCTTGACTCATTTATCGGTATCCGGGAGATTAGCCTTCAGTCTTATCCCCGTTTTCGTGGCATACATGGCGCGATCAGCCGCCCTCACCAGTTCTACCTCGTCCATGGCGTGTTCCGGGTGGGTGGCTGCGCCGATACTTACCCTTATCCGAACTGGGCCTGAGGGGAAGGATGCGAGAAAATCGTGGGCCTCCACATCTTGCTTGAGCCTATCCGCCACACCAGCGGCTTCTTCAACCGGAGTACCCACAAGAAGCAGGGCAAACTCATCCCCGGCGTACCGTACGGCCACATCGCTCTCGCGAACCCGGTGCTTGAGGAGCCCTGCCACCTCCTTGAGGATCTGGTCTCCAGCCAGGTGACCATACTGGTCATTGAGGTCCTTGAAACCATCCAGGTCAAGGTAGACCAGGGAAAGGGGTTGACCCGTTCTCCTGCACCTCTTGATCTCCTCGGAGAGTCGCGCTGCGAAGTAGCGGTAGTTGTAAAGGCCCGTGAGCCCGTCCGTTATGGCCAGGAGCCTGGTCTGCCAGTACAGGGAGGCATTCTCGATGGCCACGGCAACCTGGGTGCAGAGGATGCCCATAACCCTCAGGCTATCCTTCCTGAAGGCCCCGGGCTCGTTCTTTCCCGCCACGATCTCTCCAATCAAGCGCTCCCCGATAATGAGAGGGATCAGCATGAGGGAACGTGACTTGTCCCCTGGGACCGTGCCACCCCTGGGATCCTTCAGCACGTCACCCACGATCTCGGCCTTGCGATTCTGCGCCACTGATCCCACCAGTCCTTCACCCAGCCTGAACTTCAGGCCCTTGAACAGGTCTGGGTCTGGACGCTCAACATAGGCCAGGGTCAGCTGCTGCCTTCCCTCGTCCCACAGGAAAATGGCGCACTCATCAGCTCCCAGTACCCGGACAATGCCGTCGGATGCCGCCTCGAACACCCTTTCAAGGTCCAGGGAGGAGGTGACTCCTAGCGAGACCTCCTGGATGGCCTTCAGCTGGTTATTGGCTGCGGACAAGAGCGTCTGGAGCCTGAGGAGGTTGGCCACAGCCAGCACCGAGGCGGACATAGCCGCCGTTCCCGCCAGGCCCAGATCCACGTGAACGATGAATACCAGGAACCCCAGGGGCACCTTGAGCGCGTAGTTCAGGGCATCCCACATGAGGGATTCGAGCCAGTCCCGCACCCCGTACCTCCCCGGATTCAAGAGTGAGTAGTATGTGCTAACCAGGAGGTGGTTTGAGGCCATGAAACCGGTGACGAAGAAGATAGCGGGGAATACCGTGGGTATCAAGGCACTGCCGCCAGAGGCGAAATGGAGGTAGCCACCAAGCAGTACCGCCAGGGAGAACTGGCCTGCGTTGAATGCTGCCACGGAAAAGGGCCGCTTCTGCAGAACCCAGCCTCCCAAGAACGCTCCTGCTGCGTAGAGAGTGGCGGCCCAGGGAAGGCCGAAGATGAAGACCGCCGGGAAGACCAGGGCGAAGGTGACACTGGTCCGGACCCCGTTGGGCAGCTTTATTACGGCAGCCTCGGTGAGCACCGCCATGGCCACGAATATGGCGAAGGTCCCCGCCTGCGGCGGGGGCGCCCTCAGGCACAAGACCGCCAGGAGCCCCAGGCCCACGATGGCAACGCACATGGAGTAAACCTCCAGTGGCTTCACTGGGCAAACCCCCATCCGGCCCGCATGGTGCATGACTTGAATCCAGATACCTACCTATCCCACCCGGTCCGTATCCCATTCCCTTCACCTGGTCCTGGGCGCAAGGTTACTGCAGGCCTTCTATGCTGGCGCCAGGCATCCTCCGGGATACCGGAGAGACAGCCGCACTCAGCCACAACAAGCTCTTAGCGTCTCGGCCCTATCGGTCCTCTCCCAGGGGAGGTCCAAGTCATCCCTGCCGAAGTGGCCGTATACAGCAACCTGGCGGAAAATAGGCCTCCTGAGATCGAATTCCCTGATGATAGACCTAGGCCTCAAGTCGAAGTTCTCCATCACAACCTGGGTGAACCTGGTATCCGGCACCAATCCGGTGCCGAAGGTCTCCACCATGAGGCTGACAGGCCGGGCCACGCCTATGACGTAAGCCACCTGAACCTCACACTTCTGGGCCAGGCCCGCATGAACTATGTTCTTCGCCACATAGCGGGCTGCGTAGGAACCGGTCCGGTCCACCTTGGTCGAGTCCTTGCCAGAGAAGCACCCCCCACCGTGCCTGGCGTAACCACCGTAGGTGTCCACAATGATCTTCCGGCCCGTCAGGCCTGCGTCAGCCTGGGGCCCGCCCATGACGAAGCGGCCCGTGGGGTTTATGAAGTACTTCGTGGCATCATCCAGGAGCTCAGCCGGAACCACAGGAATGATGACCTGCTCCCGGATATCCGCCCGGAGGGTGTCCAGGGATACGTCCGGCTTGTGCTGGGCCGATACTACCAGTGCGTGTACTCGCACGGGCTTTCCATCCCGGTACTCTATGGTAACCTGGGTCTTCCCGTCCGGTCGCAGGTAGGGCAGGGTATTGGTCTTCCTTACCTCGCTAAGCCGCCTGGCCAACCGGTGGGCCAGGTATATGGGCATGGGCATGAGGGTGGGCGTCTCGGTGCAGGCGAAGCCAAACATCATGCCCTGGTCGCCAGCACCTTGGGAGTCTTCCTCGCAATCGGCGGCATTTTCCTTGCACTCCAGGGAGTTGTCCACCCCCAGGGCTATGTCCGGGGACTGCTCGTCTATGGAGGTGAGCACGGCACAGGTATCGGCGTCAAAACCGTACTTGGCCCTGGTGTAGCCTATCTCCCTGAGGGTGTTCCTCACGATCCTGGGCATGTCCACGTAACAGTCACAGGAGATCTCGCCCGCAATGAGCGCTAGGCCCGTCTTCAGGGTTGTCTCGCAGGCCACCCTTGCCATGGGATCCTGTTGGATTATGGCGTCGAGAACGGCATCGGATATCTGGTCCGCAACCTTGTCAGGGTGACCCTCGGTGACGGACTCTGACGTGAACAGGTAGTCTCCTTTCATTCTATGACCTCCCTAAACAGTTATGTATCTTTGCCGGAGATGGGCCGAGGTTTGCCCTAGAAGGGAAAATATGGAATGGGCCAGGTCTATGTCCAGCCCCCCCAACCCGCAGGCCGGGGTCAGGAATGAACGTCCCAGAACATCCTGGGGGTCCGCCCCCCGGGCCTCCAGGAGACTCAGCCCCCGGTCGAAACGGCCGGAGAGTGTGCCTGGGGTCTCAACCCCAGCCTCTGGGGAACGAGGCACCAGCCCCCACGCAAGATAGCCGCCATCCTTGAGGAAGCGAGCCACTGACGGGCCGTAGAGGCAGAACTGCTCGAGGTAGTCGTAGGCGTCGAAGGAAAGCAGCTCCACGGGGGTTTTCATGACCAGGTCCCAGTCAGTGTTCCCACAGCAGTGGATGCCCTTGATCCCCGGTATGCCCTCCACGGCTTGAGTAAGGTAGTTTATCACCTGGTCCTTGCCGTAGGCAAAGTAGGCAGAACCGTAGGTGGAGATGTAGGGTTCGTCCAGGAACATGAGCACCTGCGGAGACATGCGGAGGAGTTCCCGCGCCTGCGCGGCGGCAACCTTGGCCACATGACGGCTGATGACATCCATTATGGTCTCGTTATAGAGGGCTGGCTTCCCGTCGGGCTGAGCCAGGCACAGGCCCAGGCTTATGGGACCTGTCACCTGGCCCTTCACCGCCTGCGCCTCGGGCCGATCCCCCTGGACAAAGACCTCGAACCCCGCGGCGTAGCCCGAAAAGGGGTAACCGGACTGCGTCCCTTCAAGGCATTCCTGGTAGAAACTAACCAGGGCCTCTTCGGCGTCACTGAGGTCTATGACGCCCTTGCCATCCCGCCAGCGAAAGCCTGGCAGGCCGTGACAGAACTGGTGGTACATGTTCTCCCGGTCACTCCTCCTGGGCAGCTGGGGCCAGAAGGGGAAGTCCCGGAGGTACCCATCAACGAAATTCACTGCTTCCTGGGGGTTGGTGTGGGGCAGGCTCCCGATACCAGTCGGAAGCAGCCGGGGAAGTAGCGCCATGTCGCACCCCTCTCCCTAAAACTCAACGGGTCCCCGCCCAACCTTTGGGACAGAGACCCATTCGTTCTCATCCGCCAGAATTGGAATTATAGTGGGCTTTCGGCCCAATATAACACTTCTGCTGGGTGTGGCACCGCTGCAGATTAGCCGCCGGTTGCCGAGACTTCATCGGGCCAGACCCCTCCGTCTTCTCATGATGAGCAGTGTTATAATGCTATGTGGTTTTTCACGTACATACTAGCACTCGTTGTCGCCCTGTGTCAATCGGGGCATACCGAAGAGGAGGGGGCCCCCAAGAAGAAGCGAGGCTCAGCCTCTGTCCTTCTTCACGATATTCGGCCGCAGGAAGCCCAGGGTCTTTAACCCTGGGAGGAATGCGGCCTTCCCTGCGTTATAACCCGAGTTTAACAGATAAAAGGGGCAAAATCTCCCGAAACCGTTGCGGTTACAGGAGATTTTGCGGTACTGCTGAGGTATTAAAACGTAGTCACATGGCCGTAGTCTTGTCGAAGCTGTATT